>CAJXME010000213.1 GCA_913056245.1 uncultured Alphaproteobacteria bacterium
ACCGGCCATGACGAAACCCCGCGAGGCAAGCGGCCAAGAATTACGGCTTTCTTGGTCGATGTGGGGATGAAAGGCTTTGAGGTTAGCATCGGGTATAACTGCACCAGTTATCGCGGCTATCTGAATTTCCGTCTGGATTTCAATGACGTTCGCCTAACCGATGCTCATATCCTTGGTGAAGAAGGCAAGGGGCTTGATCTTTCGGGCAAATGGCTGGGGATGGGGCGCATCTGGGTCGGCGCGACCTGTTGCGGCAAGGCGAGCCGGATATATCAGATGGCCTGTGATTGGGCGGCCAATCGCAAGCAATTTGGCCAAGCCATTGGCAAGTTTCAGGCCACAGGCTTCAAACTTGCTGATATGGCGGTGGGGCTTCGCACGAGCCAACTTCTGGTCAAGGACGCCATCGAAAAGGCCAATGCTGGCGTGATGTCCGACAGCGATGCCGCCATGCTCAAACTCTATTGTTCCGAGATGCTGTGCCAGACGGCTGATGATGCGGTGCAAATCTTTGGCGGAATGGGGTTGATGGAAGAAATGCCTATCCATCGGCTGTGGCGTGATTCGCGTCTCGAGCGCATCTGGGATGGAACGTCAGAAATCCAGCGTCATATCATCACGCGATCGATTCTTCGCCCCTTGGGCGCATGACCAATCAGCGCGCCCATAACCTCCGCCGGCTTCTTCGTCCACGGCATATCGCTGTGCTGGGCGGGCGTGATGCTGAGGTGGTGGCGGGGGAATGCAAACGGATCGGCTATGATGGCCCGTTCTGGCCGGTGAACCCCACGCGTGAGACGATTGGCGGTTTTCCTTGTTTCCGATCGGTTGAAGACTTGCCCGAAGCCCCCGATGCTGTCTTTGTGGCTGTCCCAAGAGATCAAGCGATTTCTAGCCTCAGGACGTTGAGCGAAATGGGTGCAGGGGGAGCGGTCTGTTACACGGCAGGGTTTGGTGAGATCGGCGATGATGGCGCCGCCTATGAAACGGCGTTGATCCAAGCGGCTGGCGATATGGCGCTGGTGGGGCCAAATTGCTATGGGGTGATCAATTACCGCGATAAGGTTGCGCTCTGGCCATTTGCCCATGGCGGTAAATTTACCGGGCGCGGGGCGGCGATCATTACCCAAAGCGGGATGCTGTCATCGGATTTGACCATGTCCCAGCGGTCACTGCCCATGAGTTACATGGTCTCGCTCGGCAATCAGGCTGTCCTCAAAATCGATGATTTCATCAGTTGTTTTGCGGAGATGCCTGAAGTGAGCGCCATTGGCCTGCATGTTGAAGGCATAAGAGACAGCCGACTTTTCGAAGCCGCCGCGCTCAAAGCCCTTGAAAACAATATTCCCATTGTTGCCTTGAAAACCGGCACGTCAAGGATTGGCAGTGAATTGACGGTCAGTCATACCGGCTCGCTTTCGGGAACGGATGAGGTCTATGACGCGTTGTTCGACCGGCTTGGTATAATCCGTGTTGATGAGCCGTCGTTGATGCTCGAGGTGCTTAAGTTCATCACCGTTGCGGGGATACCAGCGGGGTCGGCGCTTGCGGGTCTGGCTTGTTCCGGCGGCGGCGCCACCATGCTGGCGGATAATGCCGAAAAATTGGGGTTGAGCCTTCCGCGGCCAAGCGCCAAGGTGGCCAAAGACTTGCGGGAAATCTTGCCGCTTACCGCCACTGTTTCCAATCCCCTTGATTACACCACCCCGATCTGGGGGATGCCGGAGAAGACAGAACCTGTCTTCAGCACGCTGTTTAGCGATGGCTATGACGCGGCGGTGATTGTTCAGGATTATCCCGCGGCGGGGCTAGATGAAAGCAAGCCTCATTACCGCAACGATTCCATCAGTTTCCTGAATGCCGCCAAGGCTCACGGGATGCCGGGCGCGGTATGCAGCACGATAGCCGAGAATCTTGATGCTGAAACACGCGATTTTTTGATCGAACGCGGCATTGCCCCGATGCAAGGGATTGGGGATTGCCTGAAATCAATCGCCGCCGCGGTTCAATATGGCCAGCGTAGGCAGGATATTTTGGCCGCGCCGCCGCCGCCGCTTCATTCCCCTCTTGAGCCATATAGTGGCAATGCGGTGCAATTGGATGAAGTGGCTTCAAAAAAATTGCTTGCCGATGCCGGCTTGCCCGTGCCGGAAGCCCTTTTTATCGAAGGTGATCTGCCGCCGAATTTTTCACAGTCGCTTCCCCAATCGCTCAACTATCCACTGGCGTTGAAAATGGTCAGCCCTGATCTGCCCCATAAATCTGAAATGGGGGCGGTTGCCCTCAACATCAAAGACCGGGCGATGTTAGAAGCATCCATCCTTAAGATGAAGGATGATGTCAGCCGTCATGCCCCCACCGCAAGGAAAAAGGGTTTTCTGATTGAAACAATGGTGTCCGGCCTTGTGGCGGAGATTATGGTCAGCCTTCGGCGTGATCCTGTTTTTGGGTTGTTGCTCACAATCGCAAGCGGCGGCGTACTGGTGGAAATCCTCAATGATGCCAAGACGGTGATCCTGCCCACAAACCGAGGCGAAATTGACCGCGCCATCAGCACGCTGGCCATCAGCCAATTGATCGATGGTTATCGCGGGGCGCCAGCGGGTGATCGCGACGCGGTGCTGACCTTTATTCTTGATCTTGCCGCCATCATGACGCGCGATGAGAGGATTGATCTGATCGAAATCAACCCTCTCTTTATTCTGGCCGATGGTGTTGTGGCGGTGGATGCGGTCGTTACCGTCAAGGATTAACGCATGACAAAGGGATTCGCCATGGGTTCATCGGAGATGTTGATCCAGGCGGTCTTAGGGCGCGTGTAATCGTAAATAGCCTGCATGCCGCTTTCACGGCCATATCCTGATTCTTTGAAGCCGCCAAATTCAGCGATCGGTGAGACCACACGATAGGTGTTCACCCAGACGATGCCCGCCCTGACCGCTTTCATCATCCGAAGCGCGCGGGCGTTGTCTTTGGTGAAGATGCCCGCCGCCAAGCCGAATTTGCTGTCATTGGCAAGGCAGACGACTTCGTCCTCATCGTCAAAACGAAGAACGCTTAAGACAGGGCCAAAAAGTTCAGTATCCACAATGGTTAAATCCTGCCTTGGGCATTCGACGATTGTCGGTTCATAATACCAGCCCTGATTTGGTGTTGTTGGCCGCTTGCCACCGGTAAGAATATCAGCCCCTTCGGCTTTTGCTATTTTCACCTGATTCTCGATATGGTTGAGGTGCAATAGAGGGAGGCTTTGATGCGCTTAACATGGGGAACGATCTATCAAATCATTGTTGGTGCGGCTGTGTTGCTGCTTGTGGGAATGCTGATTCGTATTGCGCAAGTCCGCTTGAACGACATC
>CAJXME010000214.1 GCA_913056245.1 uncultured Alphaproteobacteria bacterium
ATTCCAGCAGGGCTGTCTCTTCCCCGCAAATATAGGCCCCGGCCCCGCGATGCAGGTAAATGTCAAACGGCCAGCCCGATCCGGCCGCATCCTTGCCCAGCAAACCTGCTTCATATGCTTCATCAATAGCAGCCTGCAACACTCTGGCTTCATTGACAAATTCACCGCGGATATAGATATAGGCCGCCTGGGCACGCATGGCAAAGCCGGCCACCACACAGCCTTCCAGCAGCTTGTGCGGCTCATGCCGGATAATATCCCGGTCCTTGCAGGTGCCGGGCTCTGACTCATCGGCATTGACCACCAGATAATGCGGACGCGCGCCGACTTCCTTTGGCATGAAAGACCATTTCAGGCCGGTCGGAAAACCAGCCCCGCCGCGCCCGCGCAGGCCGGAGGCTTTCACCTCCTCGATTATCGCCTCATGGCCGCGCGCCAGAATAGCGGCTGTATTATCCCAATCGCCGCGCGATCTGGCCCCGGCCAGCATGGCATCGCCCCAGCCATAGATATTGGTAAAGATGCGATCCTGATCCGCCAGCATCATGCGCCTCCCTGACGGGTTTTACCCGCAGTTTTCCGTGATGGTTTTTTCGTCTTCGCTGTCTTCAAGTCGATGATCTCGCCAAGGCTGGTTGGCCCAGGTTCAGGTTGTGAGCCTTGGCGACCTTTAACCGAACCCGCTGGCGGAATGTCACCGCTGGCAAGGCGATCAATCAATGTTGCGGTTGATTCATAATCAAGGTCTTCATAGTAATCGTCATTGATCTGAACCATGGGGGCGTTGACACAAGCGCCCAAACATTCGACTTCGAGCATGCTGAATTGACCGCAAGCGCTGGTCTCACCTGATTTGATGCCCAATTTATCATGGATGCAGCGCATCACATCATCACTGCCGCGCAACCAACATGGCGTGGTGCCGCAAGCCTGAATAAAAAACTTACCCACGGGGCGGAGGTTAAACATCGTGTAGAACGTCGCCACTTCCAACACGCGGATTTCAGCCATGTCCAGCGTTTCAGCAACCAGTTCAATCGCTTTCATGGGAATCCAATTGTCATGCTGACGTTGAGCCAAATCAAGAAGCGGGATCACCGCGCTGGCTTTGCGATCTTTTGGGTATTTGGCCAAAATAGACTTGATGACCTTCTTGTTTTCTGCGCTGAAAGCAAAACTGGTCGGCTGTTCATCGGCAATGCGGCTGTTAATGCTCATCGGTCAATCTCACCAAATACAACGTCTAAAGAACCAAGGATAGCGACGCTATCGGCCAGCATATGACCGCGCGACAATTGATCGATCGAAGCCATGAACGGGAAGCCCGGGGCCCTGATCTTACAGCGGTAAGGTTTATTGCTGCCGTCGGAAACGATAAAGACCCCAAATTCACCCTTCGGCGCTTCCACGGCGGTATAGGTTTCGCCTGCGGGAACATGAAAGCCTTCGGTGTAAAGTTTGAAGTGATGGATCAAGGATTCCATCGAGGTTTTCATCTCATCGCGGCGCGGTGGGGTGACTTTATGGTCATCGCTCATCACCAAGCCTTCAGGCATTTTTTCGATGCACTGGCGGATGATTTTAAGCGATTGCCGCATTTCTTCAACGCGCACCAGATAACGGGCATAACAATCGCCGGTCTTGCCCGTGGGAATATCAAAGTCCAATTCGTCATAGACATCGTAGGGCTGCGTCTTCCGCAAATCCCATGGCAAGCCAGAGGCGCGAATGCAAGGCCCGGTGAAGCCCAAATCCAACGCTTCTTCAAGGCTCACCACCCCAATATCAACCGTCCGTTGCTTGAAAATACGGTTATCGGTGAGCAAGGTTTCCAGATCATCAATGAAAGATGGGAAGCGCTCAACCCAATTCATAATGTCATCGGTGAGGCCGGCGGGAAGGTCTTGATGAACACCGCCGGGGCGGAAGTAAGCGGCGTGCAACCGCGCGCCAGAAGCGCGTTCATAAAAGCCCATTAATTCTTCACGCTCTTCAAAACCCCAGAGCAAGGGCGTCATCGCGCCGACGTCAATCGCAAAGGTTGTCAGGTTCAAGAGGTGGTTTAGAATCCGGCCAATTTCACAATACATCACCCGAATAAACTGAGCGCGGCGCGGCGCTTCGATTTGCAGGAGTTTTTCGCAAGCCAGCGCGAAGGCATGCTCTTGGTTCATCGGTGAGACATAGTCAAGGCGATCAAAATATGGCAAGGCCTGAAGATAGGTTTTATGCTCGATCAGTTTTTCCGTGCCACGGTGCAAAAGGCCAATATGAGGATCGGCGCGCTCAATAACCTCACCGTCCATTTCCAAGACCAAGCGCAACACCCCGTGTGCTGCCGGGTGCTGGGGGCCAAAATTCATGGTTAAGGGTTTAATTTGGGATTCAGCCATTTTATTCCCCTATTCGCTTTCGCCTTGGGGCGACGGATCATCCTGACGCATTGCCGTCTGGACGCCTTCCCATGGGCTCATGTAATCGTAATCACGGAATTCTTGGGTCAAGGTGACCGGTTCGTACACAACCCGCTTTTCCTGATCGTCGTATCGGGTTTCAACAGTACCCGTGAGCGGAAAGTCTTTGCGCAGAGGGTGACCTTCAAAGCCATAATCGGTCAGCAACCGCCGCAGGTCATTGTGACCGCTAAAGAAAATACCAAACATGTCCCAAACTTCACGTTCCGACCAAACCGCCGTGGTGAAGATATGGCTCACCGATGGGGCGACATCGCCATCCCCAATCGCGGCTTTCAGACGGATGCGGCGATTATAAGTCACGCTCAACAACTGATAAATCAGATCAAAACGCTTAGCCCGGCTGGGGTAATCCACCGCCGTTAATTCGGTCAATTGGGTAAAGGCACCACCGCTATCTTCGCGAAGCATCAAAAGAATAGAGGGAATGTCATCAACATTGACGGTGAAGCAAACTTCGCCTCGGAACGTGTCGACATCCACAACGCGAGAGCCGAGGTGACTGCTCACCTGCAACTTTAGGTTTTCGATCATGGCCACCTGATCTGGTCGAGCAAGGTTGGTCATAGCATGTTCAGATTTGGTATCGGTCATAGTCTAAAAAAGAAAAGTTGATCTTATCTGGCGATGGTTGTGGTGCGGCGGATTTTCTTTTGCAACTGCAACAATCCATAGATTAAGGCTTCCGCCGTGGGAGGGCAGCCCGGCACATAGACATCCACCGGAACAATGCGATCACAGCCGCGAACAACTGCATAGGAATAGTGGTAATACCCGCCGCCATTGGCGCATGATCCCATGGACAGCACCCAGCGAGGTTCTGCCATCTGATCGTATACTTTCCGCAAGGCGGGCGCCATTTTATTGGTCAA
>CAJXME010000215.1 GCA_913056245.1 uncultured Alphaproteobacteria bacterium
GATAGCCCCGATGGAGCAGGGGTGGCGCCCACGATCTTTGACGGCATCAAACCGGGCGATCCCTTGGCGAAAGATGAGGTTTTTGGCCCCGTCTTGTCGGTGATTGAAGTCGCCTCCGCGGAAGAAGCAATCGAGATTGCCAATGACACTAATTACGGGCTGGCGGGATCGGTTTTCTCAAGCAATATCCGCACCGCGCTTCGGTTGGCGCGGCAGATGCGTGCTGGAACCGTGACGGTCAATAATTATGGCGAAGGCGATATCACAACGCCTTTTGGCGGGTATCGGGAATCAGGCTTTGGGGGGCGCGACAACAGCCTCGCCGCCCATGATCAATACACGGAGATCAAAACCATTTGGGTCGATTTAAGCGATCCTAAACCTGAGACGCTTGGCTGATGAGTTTTACCTATAAAGCGCGGCGTTTGCCGCGTGACCCGGGGCCGGCGGCGTGGCATGAAATTCTACCGCCCAGCAAGTCTTACCCGCCGCTGGATGAAGACATCACCTGCGATTGGCTGGTGATCGGGGCGGGGTTTGCGGGCTTGTCGGCGGCGCGGCGGCTGCGGCAATTGCGCGGCGGCGATCGGGTGGTGGTGATTGATGCGACTTTCATCGGCCAAGGGCCTGCTGGCCGCAATTCAGGTTTTATGATTGACCTGCCCCATGACGTGTCATCGGATCAATACACTTCAAGCCTCGATAAAGACTTGTGGCAAATCAACCTCAACCGCCAAGCGATTGCTTTTGCCAAAGACGTGGCGGAAGAATTTAACCTGCCTCAAGAAACCGTCGATGCCCAAGGCCGCGTCAATGGCGCGGTGACGGAAAATGGGCTTCATCACAACGCTGAATATGCCGATCACTTGACGCGATTGGGTGAGCCGTTTGAACATCTCGACGCCCAGGCCATGGCGGAATTGACCGGCAGCCGGTTTTACACCGCAGGGCTTTATATGCCCGGCACGGTGTTGTTGCAGCCTGCGCAATATATTCGCGGGTTGGCGGAGGGGCTTGCGGATCATGTGGCGCTTTATGAAAAAACCCCCGCCCTGACGATGACCAAAAAAGGTCAGGATTGGCAAGTGGCAACGCCGCATGGAAAAATCACCACGCCCAAGATTATTCTGGCGGTGAATGGCCATGCGGAAAGTTTTGGCTTTTTCAAAGGGCGGTTGATGCATGTCTTCACCTATGCCTCGATGACCGAAGCGATGACCAGCGATCAAATCAAAGCCTTAGGCGGCCAAAAACGGTGGGGGATCACGCCATCTGACCCTATGGGCAGCACGGTGCGGAAAATCAGCGGCGTCGGCGGGGATCGCATCATCATCCGCAACCGCTGGTCTTATGATCCGTCCATGGAAGTCTCTGATGCGCGGATCGCCGCTTATGGCCGCGATCAGGATAAAGGCTTTGCCCGGCGGTTTCCAATGCTCAATGACCTGAAGATGGAATACCGGTGGACAGGTCGGTTATGCCTCAGTTTCAATTCAGTCCCAGCCTTTGGTGAAGTCGATGACGGGATCATCGCCGCTTGCTGTCAAAACGGATTGGGTACGGCGAAGGGGACGCTGTCGGGGATTGCGGCGGCGGAATTGGCGACACGGTCGAACTCACCCATCGCCGATGATTTGCTCAAAGCCGATCCACCGTCTAAATTGCCGCCTCAACCTTTGGCTTGGATTGGCGCCACGGCGAGCATCAAATGGCGCGAATGGAAAGGCCGTGCGGAAATTTGATCCGCTTGATTTTGCTGAAATTCCCACCCATGATGAGACAAGAGATCATCGGCGGAAGGAGACCTTCTCATGTCAACGCAAGAAGCAACATTGATGGGCATTGCCATCGCTCCGAAAATTATGGCGGATATGGAAACCCGTGAGGCGGTTTCCGTGGCGGTTGAGACGGGCATCGACGGCGATGCGCGCGGCAAAAAACGCGGCCGCCAAGTCACGATTTTATTCGAAGACGATTGGGCTGATGCTGTGGCGGAAACAGGCCCTGCCATGGATTGGACCGAACGCCGCGCCAATCTTCTCGTGCGGGGAATGCGCAGCCCCCAAGAGGAAGGCGGGGTTTTCACCATCGGCGATGTGGTTTTGGAAGTCGCCATGGAAACTGACCCTTGCGAGATCATGGAAGGCAAACGCCCGGGATTGCGGCAAGCGATGACGCCGAAATGGCGCGGCGGTGTTTGTTGCGTCGTGAAATCCGGCGGTGATTTACGCTTGGGCGATGCGGTTTCCTACGCGCCAAAAGCCTAAATTATCGGGTTAAGCCCTCGTTTTCTGTGTCATCATCGCCTTGGGCTCTTTTGGCCGTCTTGCGGTTTTGAAAGGCCATGATAAAATAATGATGATAGAGAAGGGATGAATTGATGGCGCCTGTGATCGACAAATGCTTGGAGGCTGGGGTTCGTATGACCAACCAGCGTCGCATCATCATTGAATTGATTGATGATGCTGATGATCATCCTGATGTCGATACGATTTACCGCCGCGCCATTGAATTGGACAACACCATCTCACTGGCCACGATCTACCGCACCGTGGGGGTGCTGGAGCAGGCGGGCATCATCGATAAACTCGATGTTGGCGATGGCAAGGCGCGTTATGAACTCTCCGGCGAACATCATGAGCATTTGGTCGATGTCGATAGCGGTGAAATCCATGAATTTCAACACGCTGAACTGGAAGCCCTCAAAGAAAAAATTGCCCGCGATATGGGGTTTGAATTGGTGGGGCATCGGCTCGAATTGTTTGGCCGCAAAATCAAAACCTCTTGATCAGTAAACCCTCGTGACAACCTTCCCCGCGCAAAAAAAGAAGATGGTCTTCTGGTCACCCCAAGCAGTGCAGATCAGCATTTGCGCTTTGTTGCTGATGCCTATTCTTGCGTTGGTGATCACCGCCATGGGGGATACCGAAGGCTTGATGCGCCATTTGTTTGAAACCGTCTTGGGGCGGTATTTTTTCAATACCATCGCGCTGATGCTAGGGGTGGCGGCGGTGGCCTTGGTGTTTGGCGTCAGCACCGCTTGGGTGGTGAGCCGATATGATTTCCCTTTGCGGCAGGTCTTGGAATGGATGCTGGTGCTTCCCGCCGCCGTGCCGGCCTATATCATCGCCTATACCTACACCGATTTTTTGGAATACGCAGGCCCCGTGCAAAGCGGGTTACGGGCAATGCTGGGCTTGACCTCGGCGCGGGATTATTGGTTTCCCGATATCCGATCGATGCCCGGCGCCATGCTGGTCATGGGGGCGGTGCTTTACCCTTATGTTTACATCACCACCCGCACGGCTTTTCGGCTGACCTCGACGCGCCTTTTTGAAGCAGCG
>CAJXME010000216.1 GCA_913056245.1 uncultured Alphaproteobacteria bacterium
AGCGAACACAGCCACCGCAACCGCGCCCGGCGCATCCACACCGATCGGAACGGTGTTGCCGTTTTCAGCGATTTCAGGAATATCAAGAGTGATCGCGCCTTCAGACGCGCCAGCACCGCCAGTCAATTCCTTGATTTTTCCAGAGACGGCAGCCGCGTCAGCAAGCACAGGGCTCGCAAAAGCAGACAGCGCCACCGCGCCACCAAGCAAACCAAGCGCCTTGCGCCGGGAAATGTCTTGAAAGTTCATCGTGTATTTCATCGGATTATTGCTCCTCAGTCAGGGTTTTCAGGTAAGCCACGATATCTTCGACCTCTTGAGCCGATAGAATCGTCTTGCCTATGAATTTTTTGTTGGGGCGGTTGTATCCCCAAACGCGATAAAAGGATGGCATCATCGTGTTTTCGTTGGTGACTTTAGCGTTAACCAACTGCATCCGAAGTTCACCCTCGGATAAACGATTGGCCACACCATATAAAGACGGTGCGGTTTCGCCATGAAAAGATTGCTCAGAAATTGGCATCACATGGCAGGCCAAACAATTGCCTTTTTTACGGTTGATCGCCAATTTACGGCCATTGGCTGGATCGCCCGCTTGATCGGTAAGCGGCTCGTTGATCGCCGCATCATCGACAATCGTGTAACTCACAAGACCTGGCTCACTCACCTTTACAGACGCCGCATGGGCTGTGCCAACCAGCAAAACAGCAGCCAAGGCTAAGGTCATTTTTTTCATGATTCCCCCCTCAAAAAACCTTTTATAACGGCTCTATTCTGAAGTCGCGGGAAAATATGTCAAGAACAATACATAATTATTTTAATATATTTGGATTGCTCTATTTTTGAAGCGTGAAGGATTTCAAGTCAGGCTTGAAAAAGGCCTTATTCGGTAAATTCAGAAAACCGCCACCAAAACATTTCATCGCCGGGGTAGCCCTCGAGGCGGCCAATCTCTTTATAATCTTTAAGCACGATGAAGGTCGGCGTGAATTGAGCGGGCGGAATATGACTCAGGCTTTGCGGGAATTTAGAAAAGAAATCAACGCGATAGAGAGGGAACTTTTGCGCCTCGATGGTCTTATTGTAAAGATGGCCAACATCGTCTTCAAAGGCATCACACCATGGGCAAGACGGCGAGGTGACCATCACCAAGGCGGTGCCGGGGATTTTCGCCGGGTCCGCAAGCGCCGAATCGCCAGCCCATGTGACGTGAAGAGGCCAAAACAATAGTAATCCAGCGATGACACCTCGCGCCCAATGCGTTTGACCTCGGATTGCAGATACGCTTGTCATTGCCCTCATTCTCTTAGCCTAGACTTGCATCAAGGCCAGCCTTAACGCCAATATTAACGAATAGCCGAAAACCGCCCCGCCTCAAAGGAATGGCCTTTTTTATCTTTTTTATCAGCCGATGCTGAAGCCGCCACTTCATCTGGTTTTGGGTTGGTTTTATGCACTTCACGGTGTTCCGATTCATCCAAAGTATGACGCAGCGTATTTTCCACAAAAGCATCGGCGATCGAATAGAACACTTGACGCGATTGCTTTCTGGCGGTGACCACTTTCGACGCGCGAAGCAGAGCCAATTGCTGAGACACCCGATGCTGAGGCATATTCAAGCGCTGGCAAATGGTCGATACCGAAAGCGGCTCATCCACAAGGATGGCGCAGATTTGAAAGCGAAGATCATGGGCTAGCGCGCGAAACACAGTGATCGCGTGTTCAGCCAATTCTGGGTTGATGGTTTTATTCGTCATCTCATTCTCAGTTTTGTTTTCGGTGAGCAAGCCAAGCGAATGTGCTTAAAAATCAAAGTTTTTCATGGATTGCTGCAACCAATCGCCTTCCATTTGGCGCATATCTTCGGCGGGATAATCGAGCATTTTACCGCCATCCTGCCAATCCACAGGGCAAGTCATGCCGGTTTTTTCAATTTCGATCAGCGCCTTCTGCACCCGCAACAATTCATCCACTGAACGCCCCAATTGCATGGGGTAGTGAATTTTAGCCTCAATCACCCCTTGCGGGTTGATGAAACAACAGGCGCGCGCGCCAGAGGTTGAATTGCTGTCATCATTGATCAATCCATAGGCGCGGGCAATGGTCATCGACACATCTTCCACGATGGGGAAATCAATCTTAATATTGTAATGCTCTTCCATCCACCGCACCCACGCCATATGAGCGTAGATCGAATCAACGGAAATGCCGATCAGCTGCGTGTTGAGGGCGTCAAATTCCCCCTTGCGTTGCGCGAGGCGAACAAATTCAGACGTGCAAACCGGGGTGAAATCCGCCGGATGAAAGAACAACATCACCCATTGCCCCAAATAATCATCCAATGAGACTTCGCCTGTCGTTGAGCGCGACAAAAAGACCGGCGCTTTTTCACCAACAAGGCTTCGGAAGATGGCGGTTTTGCCTTCAGTGGCAGGGTTATGATCGACGTTTTTAATCGTTGTATCGGGCATTTTTTATTCCTCTATCGAAGACATATAACGCAGATTGCTTCAAATACATACAAAAATTTCTATATTTTAAGTTGATGCCAAAGATCATTGTCGGCATCATGACGTGATATTCATCGAGCCTGCGGGGAAACATCGCATGGCCAATCTTGATTGAAGACGTTAAGAATAAATCGAATTATCAATGATACCACAATCATCAATCATGCGCGAGAGGATCAACAATCGATGATGGGTTTAGGCATTGCTGAGATCGGTCATTTCACGCTGGCTCTGGCCTTTGGGACAGCGCTTGTGATGGCGATTGTCCCCATTATTGGTGCGACCCGCCCTGAACATAACGCGCTCGGCGATCGGCTGATGCAAACTGGGCGTTTGGCCGCTGGATTAATGCTGGGGCAAATCGCCCTCGCCTTTACGTTACTCACGGTCTCTTTTTTAACGTCCGATTTTTCCGTCAAATTGGTGGCCAGCCATTCGCATTCGCTCAAGCCCATGATCTATAAATTCGCTGGTGTTTGGGGCAATCATGAAGGCTCTTTGCTGTTATGGGCTTTGATCTTGGCGATTTTCTCCTCAGCGGTGGCGTGGTCGCGCCGGATTAATCCGCGGCGACAGGCTTGGGTTCTATCAATCCAAGGCATGATCGCAGTGGCCTTTCTGCTGTTTTTGCTGGTCACCTCCAACCCTTTTCTACGTCTTGATGCCGCGCCTTTGGACGGCAATGGCCTCAACCCTCTGTTGCAGGATATTGGCTTGGCGCTGCACCCGCCAATGCTGTATCTCGGCTATGTGGGGCTGTCGGTGGCTTTTAGTTTTGCCATTGCCGCGTTGATCGAAGGGCGGGTCGATGGCGATTGGGCGCGTCAAG
>CAJXME010000217.1 GCA_913056245.1 uncultured Alphaproteobacteria bacterium
AAAAATGCCTACAGGCCACGAATAAAGAGGAATAAAGTAATGTAGCCCAAATATCTTTAGGATATACATTGACAAAAGCTATGGAACATGGATTGCAGCCGCACGCAGCCGCACGGCCGCAGCAGCAGCTGCAGCTGCAAAAATCATATTTGAGGTTTTTTAGCCTCATATTTGAACCTACAGAAAAATGGAGGGGTGTTTATTATAGTAACTTTTTGCGAGAAACAACTTTTGTTAATGCCATTTTATTGATTTATTAGTCAAAAAATTGATTTTAATTTTAGAAAATTGCAAAATATTCAAAAATTCGGTTATGGAAGGTATGTCAGGTTGGGTTAGGTTACTACCATTGATTCATGTTAGTTTTCTTTCTTTTTTTGCTTTTATTTGAAGTTGCTTTCATTGATTTCAAATGTACTTTTCTCTCAATTTCTTTTTAATCATTTCTATATTGTGTACGTAGTTGGCCCATATTATACACTTGTCTTCAGTCTCCTCCAATATATTCATAAGTTCATTTAATTTAGGATTTGTTTTAGAGGGTTTTGACTTTATTTTTTCAACTTTATATTCTTTGGAATATTTATCTGATGA
Organism: uncultured Alphaproteobacteria bacterium; assembly: GCA_913056245.1. Classification (GTDB taxonomy): domain Bacteria; phylum Pseudomonadota; class Alphaproteobacteria; order Puniceispirillales; family UBA1172; genus JAGWAQ01. Next base: position 595 of record CAJXME010000217.1, read on the forward strand.
ATACTCATTAGCATAAAATGGTTGAGGATTGCTGGGCTTGTCGTCAAAGGTGATCTCATCCCATCCTGCGTCTTTCAAGGCCGGATCAAGATCAGCGGCGGCCGGCAAAGCCAAGGCCAAACAAAGACTGAGTAAGAAAAGGCGGATCATCGGCGTCTCCTTCGCGCTATCTCCTTCACCATACTGAAAAAAAATAAAATGACAAACTTCTCTCCCCTCTAGAATTTATTAACTTTTTTAACTTAGGATAGGGCAATGGCCTGAAGAAATACTCCGAGGGCTATTGAGCATTCGTGTAACTGACTGTCATGGCTTTTGCCCAAGATTAAGGTGATGGCAGGTTGAATAAGGACAAAAGGTTGATGTCCAACAAAGCAAAAACCAATGGCAATGGTGACGATCAGGATCGTTATCAGGGCAAAGTAAAATGGTTCAGCGAAAAACGTGGTTATGGTTTTATTCAAATCGATGACGAGGAGGTTTTTATTCATCGGTCCACATTGCTGGCCTTCGGCATCGCAAAATTACAAAACGATGATATCGTCACTGATGCGCTGATTGATTCAGAACGTGGGCGCATTGTCGAAACTCTTTTTGGGGTTGAACGGCCACCGATCCCCCCTGAATTGATGGCGGATACGCCCGCAGAGGGCGAGGTGATCGCTGATGTCAAATTCTTCCACAACCACAAAGGCTATGGCTTCATTGTGGCCGATGAGGTGGATGAAGACATCTTCATTCATTTCCGCGTCTTGGAAAAGAACGGTTTCTCGACCTTAGAACAAGGCCAACGTCTTCTGGTTGGCTTGGAAGATGGCGAACGCGGCAAGCAAGTGACCACGATTCGCATCTATACCGGCGATGATGACATGACCGAAGATGTGGTGGAAGAGCCGCCAAAGAAGAAAGCCAAAAAATCATCGGCTAAGACCCGCAAGGACGATAAACCGAGCGATGAGGCCTAACCGCGTCATCGCCTCTTCTTGCTCCCTTTCTTCTTGCTAACTCTTCGTTTCCCGATAGAGTGATCTTTTAGCCTTGAAAGGTCACCCATGAACAATCGCTGGCTTGTCGTCTTGTTTAGCGCTTCGGCGCTGGTCACCATCAGCCTTGGCATCCGTCAGGGGATGGGGCTTTTTTTAGGGCCGATCAGCTTTGATCTGGGCACGGGGCGCGAGTTGTTTTCGCTTGCGATCGCTGTTCAAAACATCCTTTGGGGCTTGTCGTCGCCGTTTTTTGGCATGATGGCGGATCGCATTGGCGGCTGGAAAGTCGCCTCCCTCGGCGGATTGCTCTACGCCATTGGTCTCTTACTCATGGCCGGCGTGGTTTCGCCGGAAGGCATGCTGATCGGCAATTTCTTTGTTGGCCTTGGCCTTGGCAGCGCGGGCATGGCGGTGGCACTAGGCGCGGTCAGCCGTTCTGTTCCGGCGGAAAAACGGCCGCTGGCGCTGGGCATCGTGACCTCTCTTGGCTCATTTGGTCAATTCGCGTTGGTGCCGCTCACGCAGATCGTCATTCTCGGCTATGGATGGCAGACCGCCATGGTGGGCTTATCCATGGTCGGCGCGATGATGATCGCCATTGGCTATGGCTTGCGGAGCGCCGATTCCACCGCGCAAGACGTGGCGGAAGCCAGTCTTGGCAAAACCCTAAGCCATGCCTTTCAGTCGCGGGATTATATCTTGCTGACGGCTGGATTTTTTGTCTGCGGCTTGCATCTGGTTTTTATCACCACCCATTTGCCGATTTATTTGAAAGACAACGCTGTTGATCCCGCGATCGCGTCATGGGCGCTATCTTTGATCGGGCTGTTCAATATTTTTGGGGCGTTGTTTTTTGGCTGGATTGGCGGCGTGACCGCCAAGAAAGTGCCGCTCGCCTTGATTTATTTGGCGCGAACCGTGATCATCGCGGCGTTTATTTATATGCCCGTGACCGCCACTTCCGCCTTGGTCTTTGGCGCGGCGATGGGATTTTTCTGGCTCGGCACGATTCCGCTGACCAGCGGTTTGATCGTGACGTTTTTTGGCCCCCGTTATCTCGCCACGCTTTATGGATTTGTGTTTTTATCCCATCAGTTGGGATCGTTCATGGGCGCGTGGCTCGGCGGCAGGCTTTACGATGTGCTGGGCAATTATGACGTGATGTGGGCGATCAACCTGATTGCGGGTCTCCTCGCTTTCTTCCTTCATATGGTTATTCGGGAAAAACCGATCCCCATGAAAGCGCAACCCGCGGAATAAAGCCTAACGCGTTAAGACTGCATTCCCAGCCAGCGTTCAGCATCAAGCGCCGCCATACAGCCCATCCCCGCCGCGGTCACGGCTTGGCGGTAGACTTTATCGACGCAATCGCCAGCCGCAAAGACGCCTTCAACCGACGTGCGCGTGCTGCCCGCATCAGCAAGGATATAGCCTTCATCATCCATGCTCACCGCCCCTTTGAAGGCCGATGTCGCGGGGTCATGGCCGATCGCAACAAACATACCGTCGACAGCAATCGAGATGGGGTCTTCACCAATGGTTGAGGCCAAGGTCAGCCCTGTGACGCCGCCGCCCATGCCTTCTTCGCCAGTGACTTCTTCGACCGTGCGATTCCACAAGAGTTTGATGTTATCGGTTTTCATCAGACGGTCTTGCATGATCTGTTCGGCGCGCAGGCTATCGCGGCGGTGAATCAAGGTCACGGATTTGCAAATATTGGCGAGATAAAGCGCTTCTT
>CAJXME010000218.1 GCA_913056245.1 uncultured Alphaproteobacteria bacterium
AATCACGAACAGCCCCTGCCATGTCATAATGGTGCGTCAATCACGCCATGGTTGGCGGGTGAATAATACCCACCAAATGGCGAATGACATCACCCCCATCAATAGGCCGCGCCAGCCCATTAAGGTCCAGCGTTCAAGCCCGGACAGTCTGATCACCAATGTATCAGGCGTTAAGACCAATATGCCGGCCAGTGCCAGCAAGGTGCCAAACCGCGCAGGCTTGCCGTTCATATAGGCAGTAAACCAGCCCGGCATCACCATGGCGCTGACCGGACTGTGCTGTGATGGTTTGACAAAGCCGAAGACACCTACAAACAAGAAATACCCTGCCACTGCCGCGCAAGCGGTAAAACCTGACTTCATGTCGCGGCGTAACAACCGGCACTCTGCCCCGAACCAGCGGGGGCTGTCAATCGCTTGTGGGCTGCATTGATAGTAGCGGTCAGGCGGTGTCAAAAGCGGGCGTGATCGTTTTTTGTGCTTGCCTGTTAGCGAGATCCATAGTCCAGTAAAAAACGCCAAAAATCTGTTTGGGGCGGCAGAGCACGGGAGTGTTTTTTTTATGAAACTGGCACCATTTGGACTTGGTTATTCCCTATATCGCGGCAATTTGCATGGGCATTCCCATCACTCCGATGGCGAAACCAGCCCTGAAGCCGTGGTCGAAGCCTATGCCCAATTGGGGTATGATTTCACCTGTTTGTCCGATCATCTCTGGAAAGACAAGCGCTTTGCGGCGGAAACGGTGTTGGATAATTCTGGCCTCGACCGCCCTGATTTCATCACCATCGCTTCTGCTGAATTGCATTGCCATGGCAAGCGATATGACCAAGACGGGTTGTGGCATATTGTGGCCAATGGCCTGCCGGTTGATTTTGCCCCTGCGCAAGATGATGAGACCGTTGATGCCATGATCAGCCGGGCGATTGATGCGGGGGCTTATGTCACCATTGCCCATCCCGAATGGTACAGCCTGACCCATGACGAAGCGCAGCAGGTCACCCATGCCCATGGGGTGGAGATTTATAATCATTCTTGCGCCATTTCTTCTAATCGCGGCTCAGGCATCGCGATTGCCGATGCCTTGCTTCATGATGGCGTTCGGATGAGTTTTACCGCCACCGACGATAGTCATTTCAAGCCCTATGACCATGGCGGCGGTTGGGTCATGGTCGCCGCTGAAGACTTGTCTGCCGATGCGATTGTCAGTGCCTTGAAGGCGGGCCGGCATTATTCCACCACGGGGCCAAATTTTCATCACCTCGCCCTTGAAGACAACACCTTGATCATCGGGTGCAGCGCGGTGAATTCCATCATCATCAGCGCAGAGGGGCATTTGGCGCGAGACCTGCAAGGCGCAAACCTCACCTATGCGGAAATCGATTTGAGCGCTTTGAAATCATCGTATTTTCGCGTTACCATTCGTGATCACGCAGGCCGCATGGCCTGGTCGAACCCCTATTTTTTTGACGATTTGAGATAGGCTCATGACGACAGAAACAATTGATGGTTTTTCACTCACCACCCTTGATTTAAGCGTAGCGTCCAATCCTCCTTCTGGAAAACTCACCATTGCGTCTTGCCCCGGGCTTTGCAAAGACCAAGGCTCATCCGAAGAGCGGCAAATCCACCATCTTGAGATTCTCAAAGACCGTGAAGTGGATATGGTGGTCGCGCTGACGCCTGATGATGAACTCGAACGCCTTGGCGTGGCGGCGATGCCCCAACGCATCCAAGACGCGGGCATGGATTGGACACAAGTGGCGGTGGTGAATTTCTCCACCCCAGAACAAGACCGCCTCAGCCAATTTATGGACGTCATGGGCGCGGTCAAATCACGCCTTGATCAAGGCGATCATATTTTGGTGCATTGTCAGGGCGGCCGTGGTCGCGCGGGCAAGACCGCCGCTGTCATGTTGATCCATTATGGCCTTGACCCTGATCAAGCCATCACGCTGATCCGCGATCAACGCGAAGGCTGCATCCAAACGCCAGAACAAGAAGCCTTTGTCCGCGACTATATTCCGCGCTAAAACGCCCGTTAAAAATCGATGTTAAATCAGGGGATCACTCGCCACGCGATGCGGCGCGGTTAAATCCGACAGCCTTGTTTTTTGCTGGCCATTGGCGTCAAAATTTTCTGGCTTAAGCCAAGATTGAAAAGCCGCATTCATGACGGGCCATTCTTGATCAATCATTGCGAACCAAGCCGTGTCACGGTTGCGCCCTTTGGTGATGGTCGCTTGCCGGAAGACGCCTTCATAAGAAAACCCTAATCTTTGCGCCGCAGCGCGTGACTTCAAATTGAGCGCGTTGCATTTCCATTCGTAACGGCGATAGCCCACATCAAACGCCCATCGCATCATCAGATACATGGTTTCCGTTGCGCCGATCGTCCCCTGCAAACGTGGCGAGTAATTGATATGCCCCACCTCAATCGATCCATCCTTGGGGTTGATGCGCAGGTAACTGGCGACCCCAACCGCTTCGCCGATCGTTTTGTCGATGATGGCGAAAAAATGCGGATCGCCTGCCTTGGTTTGCTCGTCAATCCAATCGCCGTAATCATTCGCCGAGGCAAAAGGGCCATAGGGCAAATAATCCCAGATCGCGTCATCGAGGCTATCGGCAAAGTGCTTGTGCAAATCACCGGCGTGACCTCGGGTCAATGGCTCAAGATCAACGCGGTCACCCGTGAGCGACAATTGCTTTGGGAATGGCGCTGGGGTGTAATCGACAAGAGCGCCTAAAATAGGCTGGTGATCAGAGCTGGTCATGGTTTTATCGGCTTTATACAATTGAGATTATTTGTTCCTTCATCTCAACCATATCGCGCCCATAAGATCAATAGGATTGAACATCGCCGCCACAGGTTCTACAATGCTTAAAAAAGGATTGACCATGGCGACTGTAACGATTTTAGACCATCCCCTTATTGATGTGAAAATGACGATTTTAAGGGATGTGAACACCCCGCCTCGATTGTTCCGCCAAACCCTGCATGAAGTCGCCTCCCTGATGAGCGCGCGGGTTTTCAGCCATATCAAGACCAGACCTTGCCGGGTGATGACGCCACTCGAAGAAACAGATGGCGCGCTTTTGGAAGAACACGCCCCTTGCCTTGTGTCTATTCTGCGGGCGGGCAATGGCCTGACCGACGCCATGTTGCCAATCATTCCTGACGCCACGGTGGGGCATTTGGGGATGGAACGTCACCATGACACCCATCAAGCCCGCGCCTATTATGAAAAACTGCCTCCTTTTATTGAAAAACGCCAAGTGATCTTGATCGATCCTATGTT
>CAJXME010000219.1 GCA_913056245.1 uncultured Alphaproteobacteria bacterium
ATTGAATGGCTGGACCCGGATACCCATGGTGGCATCCTCAAGGTTAATGCCGAAACCATGGAAATCGAAACCGATATCGACACCTTTAAGGCTGACGCGGCTTGCGTGATCCCAGCACAGCGTGCGGGTTCAATCGCGATGGCGTCTGGCGTTAATGATGGCAATTGGTGCCCGATCATACCAGCAACGATGGCTTCTAAGGCGGACCCGAACATCTATGTTCTTGGGGACGCGTCCGTGGCGTCATCCATGCCGAAGTCAGGTTTCTCCGCCAACAGTCAGGCTAAAGTTGCGGCCAACGCGATCCGCGGTGAACTGACGGGCAGCAAGGTTTATGAGCCACGCTTCGCCAACACCTGCTGGAGCCTTATCGCCACCAATGATGGCGTTAAAGTTGGCGCGAATTATAAAGCCGGATCGGAAAAGATCGATGTTGTCGATAAATTCGTCTCACAAGGCGGCGAAACCGATGCTGTGCGTAAAGAAACTTATGAAGAATCCATCGGCTGGTACAACGGTATCACCGCCGATATGTTCTCATAAAAACCCATCCATCATGAAAAAGGCGGCTTTGAGCCGCCTTTTTTATTGCTGTATTGATGGGGTGATCATCACATCCCCACAACCTTGACGGTTTGATTTTCAGGCAGATTGATGACCTGCTTACGGCTGATGTAATTTTCCATCAAATCGTAAATCGCTGGCCCTTCCGTGCCTTCATTGACCGAAGCCCAGCCGCCGACGGTGTATTTTTTATCGGCTTCAATCGGAACGCCCGTATCGGTCATGACCATATTGGTGATGCGATTGCCCATCGAGGCCTTTGGCGCGCAGGTGTAGGACATGCCGCCCACCCGCACCATATCGCCACCCTGCTGATAAAACGGATCAAGATGGAACAGGTTATCGCAGACATCTTCTAGGATTTCGTGCAATTGCTGACCGGTCATTTCCGTGCGATAGACATTCGGATAGCTCATGCTGGTTTGGGTGTAGAGATCATCCATCGTAATGTCTTGCCCCGGGAGCAAGGTTGTCCCCCAACGGAAGCCGGGGCTAAGCGCAATCTCAACATCACGTTCTTCGCGGATGCCTTGGCAAATCAAATCATCCCATGTGCCGTTGAAATTCCCGCGGCGGTAGAGCAACTGATCGGTCTTGCCCAGCACGCGGTTCAATTCGCTTTCATGGGGAGCGCGGATGCCGTCAATAAAGGCTTTCATCTCAGCGTCTGGTTCAATCGCGTCGGAAAAGACAGGGATCAAAGTTGAACTGTAATCCACCACTTCACCATTTTCGACCTTCAGATCAACCCGCCCCAGATATTTGCCATGCGAGCCTGATGACAACACCAACGTCTTGCCAATCTTAATCGCCTCCGGCACCGCGTCATGGGTATGGCCGGTTAAGATCACATCGATGCCGCTGACCACTTTGGCGATTTTCTGATCGACATCAAAGCCATTATGCGAAAGCAGCACCACCACTTCAGCGCCTTCATCACGGGCTTCATCGACGTTTTTCTGGATTTCTTCGGGGCGAATCCCAAAAGACCAATTGGGTACCATGTATCGCGGGTTAGCAATCGGGGTGTAAGGGAAATGCTGGCCAATCACCGCGACTTTAACGCCGCCTTTTTCAAAATAAGCCGTGCTGTCAAAAACGCGCTCATCCCATTCCGTGTCAAACACATTGCCGCCTAAGAAAGGATAGGCCATTTGTTCGACAATTTCCTCGACTCGCTCTTGGCCAAAGGTGAATTCCCAATGCCCCACCATCGCATCCGGCTTGAGCAAGGCCATGGCATCAACCATATCTTGACCATTGGTTTTGAGCGACGTGTAAGACCCCTGCCACGTATCACCGCCATCGAGCAACAAGACTTTATCATCGCCCCGTTCCGCGCGGATCGATTTGACCAGCGTCGCCGTGCGATCAAGCCCACCCAATCGACCATAAGCCCGTGCCAGATTGACGTAATCCACCATGGTATGGGCATAAGCGAGCGGCGTGTTCGGCGCGATGCCAAAATGATTGAGAAAATCTTCTGCGACCAGATGCGGCGGGATTCCTTCATAAGCGCCGACACCAAAATTTTCTGATGGTGGGCGGAAATAGACGGGTTTCAATTGCGCGTGAATATCGGTCAAGTGCAACAAAGTCACTTGGCCTTTGGCGTCAAAAGACAGCAGATCATCCATCTTCAAGGCTTGCTGGGCGGCCAGCCGATTCCAATGGCCCAGCCCCCCCAGCATCGTGCCGGTGACAGCCGCCATTTGGATAAATTCACGACGTGAAAACATGAGGGAACCTCCCATTCATTCGATTATTGCTGAAGATAGTGGTAAGCATTGCCTTGCCGTTCGACGCGGCCAAATCCCGGTGCTGGCAAGTGATAGCCGATCAGCATCATGTCATCCGACACCAGCCGATCCAGCAACCGCGCTCGGCTTGCCGCGGCTTCAGCGGTGTTCATGTCTGATTTATTTTCGGCGTCGGGATGTTGAAAAGAAATCAAGGGATGGGTCAACGCATCGCCCACCACCATCACGGCTTGATCGCCGGTATGCACCGCAAAAGCGGCATGGCCGGGGGTATGGCCTCGCGAGTCAACCACCTCAATCCCGGGGATGATTTCATCGCCATAAGCGATCATCGCGACTTGATCGCGCATCGCGTCAAAACGTGTTTTCGCGCCAACGGCAAAGGCTTCTCGCCCCGCAGGCATGGCGGCAAGAGCATCGTCGGAATCCCAGAAATCCCATTCCCGATCAGGCATATAGAATTGCGCCTCTGGCATGGCCAATTCATCAAAATCGTCAATCACGCCCCAAATATGGTCAGGGTGAGCATGGGTGAAGACCACATCGGTGATGCTATCAAGAGCGATCCCGGCGGCGTCCAATTCATTCGGCAATTCACCCAGCCCGGGCAGAAAATTAGGCCCGCTTCCCGCGTCAAATAAAATGCGGCGGTCGCCAATATCCACCAGCGTGATGTTCAAAGGCCGCTTAGCCTGCCCTTCCCCCATGCCCGATTGATCGAGCAAGGGTTTGAGGGAAGGATTGGCTTTTGCGTCGAACAACATCTCCGTCGGCACCGTCATCAACCCATCGGAAAAGGTTGTGATGCTGGCGGCGCCAATCACCCGCGTTTGCGCTTGAACACTCGCCAAAGGCAAAGCGCCAACCGTCAAGGCGGCGATGGCGGCGGTGGATTGGCAAAAGGATCGCCGGGATATCCCTCTCGCCGCCTCAGGTGATGTTGGTTTGCTGGGCATTACTGGCTGAACTGCTTC
>CAJXME010000220.1 GCA_913056245.1 uncultured Alphaproteobacteria bacterium
TGCTGAATTGATGAAGCGTCTTGATCCAATTGAAGGCGGTCGCCGGTTGAGCAACTACCTCAAAGTGATGACGCTGGAAGCCCAGACCATTGCCCGGGCTTGCGGTAAAAGTCATCTTCATAACCTTGAACCTGAAGATTTATGTGCGCTAACATTAGAAGCCGCCGCCATGGCCAAAGTGCCATTAGCGGGAACGGACTGGTGGCCGGGTAAATCGGGGTCATCGTTCTAGGGTAAACAGGGACAGCAACATAAATACAACGTTTCAAAATGGGGAGTAAGAATGACTATTGATCTCGCATCCTATGCCAAAGACAAAGGCATCAAATACTTTATGATTTCGTTCACCGATTTATTCGGTGGGCAACGGGCGAAACTGGTGCCTGCGGAAGCCATCGCCGACATGCAGGAAGACGGGGCTGGTTTCGCGGGCTTTGCCGCTTGGCTTGACCTGACGCCTGCGCATCCCGATATGCTGGCGGTGCCTGATCCGTCATCGGTCATTCAACTGCCATGGCAGCCTGATGTGGCTTGGGTTGCGGCCAATTGCGTCATGGAAGGCAAAGGCGTTGATCAAGCGCCGCGCAATGTTCTGCAACGCTTGATTGAAGAAGCAGCCGAAGAAGGGATGCATGTGAAGACCGGCGTTGAGGCCGAATACTTCCTCTTGACCCCTGACGGCAGCCAGATTTCAGACCCTTATGATACCGCCGAAAAGCCATGCTATGACCAGCAAGCGGTGATGCGTCGTTATGATGTGGTTCGCGAAATTTGCGATTACATGTTGGCTTTGGGCTGGGGGCCTTATCAGAACGACCATGAAGACGCCAATGGCCAGTTTGAGATGAACTGGGAATTTGACGATGTCATGGCGACGGCCGATAAGCACAGTTTCTTCAAATTCATGACCAAGTCTGTTGCTGAAAAACACGGCTATCGCGCGACCTTTATGCCAAAGCCGATCGAAGGCCTGACCGGCAATGGTTGCCACGTGCATATTTCGGTTTGGGATCAACCGGGGGTGGCCGCGAAGACAAATGTTTTTGCCACCGCGCCATCGTCTGAAAACCAAGCGTCAGAACTTGGCCTTTCCGAAAAGGGTCGCTATTTCCTTGGCGGCATCATGAAGCATGCCAGCGCGCTGGCAGCGATCACCAATCCAACGGTGAACAGCTACAAGCGCATCAACGCCCCGCGCACAACCTCAGGCGCAACTTGGGCGCCAAACACCGTCACCTGGACGGGCAATAACCGCACCCATATGGTGCGGGTGCCGGGTCCTGGTCGTTTTGAATTGCGCTTGCCCGACGGCGCGGCGAACCCTTATCTGTTGCAGGCGGTGATCATTGCCGCTGGTCTTGATGGGATTCGCAGCAAAGCTGAGCCAGGCAAACGCCATGACATTGATATGTATGCCGAAGGCCATAAGGTAAAAGGCGCGCCGCGTCTGCCGCTGAATCTGCTCGACGCGTTGCGGGAATACGATAAAGATAAATCACTCAAAGCCGCGATGGGCGAAGAGTTTTCAGCCGCTTATTTGAAACTCAAGCAACGAGAGTGGAATTCCTTTGTGTCTCACTTCACCCAGTGGGAAAGAGACAACACATTGGACATTTAAAGGGCATTACGCTCTTCAAAATGAATAGGATGCAATGATTTGGGGCGCTGGTTGATCAATTCATCCCCTCGTTACGCTAGCCGCCGCACCATTGAAAATTTTTTTTAGGACAGGAAGTCGTCTTCCGCCAAATTGTTGATCCGGCAGCACGCAGTGACGGTATTCGCCAAAAGGCAAGCGATGGTCATGGGGCCAACGCCGCCCGGAACAGGGGTGATCGCACCGGCGACCGCCGCGCAACTGTCATAATCCACATCGCCAACCAGACGGGTCTTGCCGTCTTCGGTGTCGATGCGATTGATGCCCACGTCAATCACCGTAGCGCCGGGCTTAATCCAATCGCCGGGAACCATTTCAGGGCGACCCACCGCCGCCACCACGATATCAGCGCCGCGCACCACCTCTGCCAAATCTTGCGTGCGGGAATGGGCGATGGTGACGGTGCAACTGTCGTTCAACAGCAATTGCGCCATTGGCTTGCCGACAATATTCGACCGCCCAATGACCACGGCGTTTTTACCAGAAAGCGAGCCATGGTAATCGCGCAGCATCAAGAGACAGCCCAAGGGCGTGCAAGGCACCATCGACTTTTGCCCCGTGCCGAGCAGACCAACATTGGCGATACAGAAGCCGTCGACGTCTTTTTCCGGCGCAATGCGATTGATCACTTGCGTTTCGTCAAGATGGCCGGGCAGCGGCAATTGCACCAAAATACCATGCACGGAATCATCGGCATTGAGGTCATCGATCAGCGCGAGCAACACATCTTCCGGCGTGTCGGCATCCAATTTATGCTCAAAGGAATTCATCCCCGCTTCAACGGTTTGCTTGCCCTTAGAGCGAACATAAACTTGCGAGGCAGGATCGCTGCCCACCAAGACAACGGCAAGACCAGGGGTAATCCCATGGGCGGATTTCAAGGCTGAAACTTTATCAGCAATTTTGCTTCTGACTTTGGCAGAGAAAGCCTTTCCGTCAATAATATGCGCAGACAAAGTATTTCTCCTGATTTTATATTGAATCTCTACTCATGCGTTGGTGAGCATACGATTGGGTTTTGAATTGAGGTTAATTGTTACAATATTTTTGTTCTTTTTTGGAGCAAATTTTCTGAAAAGTTTTTCTTCACAATAATGAAAAAAATTCACTCAATTTATTTTTAGGAAATGATACTCCTAAAATAAACACTTTAGCCCAAGGAAAACAGATAATTTCAAGCGATTACAGCCGCTTGGGTCTGTAGACTTTCGGTGGCCGCGCGTTGGTTTCGATATGCTCGATGATGAGGGAGGCGATGTCTTTGCCGGTGACGCTTTCGATGCCTTCCAGCCCCGGCGATGAGTTCACCTCCAACAGCAATGGACCACTTTTAGAGCGAATTAAATCCACCCCAGCTACTGCAAGCCCCATAGCTTTAGCTGCTTTGATCGCCAATTGCCGCTCCTCAGCAGTGGGCCTTATCACTGAGGCACTGCCACCCTGATGAATATTGGCGCGGAATGGCACAGCTGAACTCATAAGGCCAAATGTGGATGAAATGGGACCCTGCCGTTTTATCTTGAGTACGTTGCTAATTGTGAATGATAGTTTGCTGAAACGCTGAAACACGTTGCACGCCTCAGGAAAACATTAGTGGCTCCCATAAGACGACTCAGTGAAAATGGAGCAATTT
>CAJXME010000221.1 GCA_913056245.1 uncultured Alphaproteobacteria bacterium
TGCGTTTATGCGGCATGGCGGATGAGCCTTTTTGCCCTGGCGAGAAATATTCCTCCGCCTCACGCACTTCAGTGCGCTGCATATGGCGAATTTCAGTCGCCAGCCGTTCAACGGATGACGCGATCACGCCCAAGACGGCAAAATACATGGCGTGGCGGTCGCGAGGAATGACTTGCGTGGAATGGGTTTCCGGCACCAACCCCATGGCTTTGGCCACATGCGATTCGACGGCGGGGTCAATATGCGCATAAGTGCCGACAGCGCCTGAAATTTTACAAGTGGCGATTTCATCCCGCGCCATGGTAAGGCGGTCACGGTTGCGTTTGAATTCGGCATAAAAGCCAGCCAATTTCAGACCAAAGGTGACGGGTTCGGCGTGAATTCCATGACTGCGGCCAATGCTTGGCGTGTATTTATGTTCTTCGGCGCGATTTTTCAGGGCAGCCAGCAATTCGTCAAGGTCATCCAGCATCATGTCGGTGGCGCGCATCAACTGAACCGCGAAGGTCGTGTCCAGCACATCAGAAGACGTCATGCCTTGGTGGATGAAGCGTGATTCAGGGCCGACAAATTGCGCAACGCTGGTTAAAAACGCGATCACATCATGCTTGGTTTCTTTTTCGATTTCATGAATTTCAGGAATGTTAAATGCCGCTTTTTCCCGAATGACTTTCGCGGCTTCCTTTGGGATCACGCCCAATTCAGCCTGCGCATCACAAGCGTGAACTTCAATATCAAGCCAGATTTGAAATTTCGTTTCATCGGACCAGATGTGTTGCATTTCAGGACGGGAATAACGAGGGATCATGATCTAACCTAACGCCGAGGGTTATCGATGGCCGTTATATACCAAGCGGATGGCCATTTGACCAGTGAGGATATGTCGCAAGCCTCACAATAAGCCAATTTGCTTAAAACTATTATGGGAATTGGGGCCGATAATAATATGATCATGAACGGTTATTTCCACCGTGCTAAGCGCGGATACGATCGCTTTTGTCATGCTGATATCCTGCTTTGATGGCGTCGTGTTATCCGAGGGGTGGTTATGCACAAGAATCACTGAAACCGCTTGATGCTGGAGAGCGTTGGTGACGATTTGGCGAGGGTAGACCGACACGCGATTAACCGTGCCTTCATGCAGGGTTTCGCTTTTGATCAATCGGTTAGCGGAATTGAGATAAAGCACCATGAAATTTTCCGTGCTTTTATGGCCAATGGCTTGGCGGCAATAAAGGATCACCGCATCCCAAGATTGCAAGATCGGTTTGTGTTTGAAGGCGCTGTCATGGCTGATGCGTTCATTGACGTTTTGGATCAATTTCAAGAAGGTGGCCACCGCTTGGCCTGACCCTTTGATGTTCACCACCTCGTTCTCATCGGCGAAGCACACTTGGCGGAGACTGCCAAATTCTTTGAGCAAATCTTTAGCGAGGGGTTTGGTGTCGCCTTGTTTGAAAACATAGAAAAGCAGCGCTTCCAAGACTTCATAATCGGCCAAGGTCTCAACGCCATGATCAAAAATACGTTGCCGCAACCGATGCCGATGGCCGGTGTAACTGTTGGTTTTTTTGTCTTGGGTCATCCGCCACCTCGAGTATCGCTGGCCAAACCCTAAACGCCATATCCAAAAGGATAGCGTATCGGTAAAACAAAGCAAAATCAATGCCCTGACGACAAGCCAATCGCTTTCTTGGATGCAAAAACCCGTGAGGAATTAATCAAAGGTATAAGGCGGCATGGTCAACCCTTTTGGCGATAGGGTAAAGATTTCTGCCCCATCTTTGGTGACGCCAATCGAATGTTCAAATTGGGCTGACAAGCCGCGGTCTCGGGTCACGGCGGTCCAGCCATCGGATAGAATTTTCACCTGCCATGTGCCGGTATTGATCATCGGCTCAATCGTAAAAATCATCCCCGCTTCTAAAACCAGCCCTTCGCCCGGGTTGCCGAAATGCAAGACGGTGGGGGCGGCGTGAAAGGTTTGCCCCAGCCCATGGCCAGTAAAGTCGCGCACCACCGAAAACCGCGCGGCTTCCGCATAAGTTTGGATCGCGTGGCCAATATCCCCCAAGGTGACGCCCGGCTTCACCAAGCGAATGGCGCGCATTAGGCTTTCATAGGTCACTTCTGTCAGCCGCTTGGCCTTAACCGAAGGCTCACCCACCCAATACATACGACTGGTATCGCCATACCAGCCATCAACAATCGTGGTGATGTCAATATTGAGAATATCGCCATCATGGAGTGTTTTTTCCGAAGGAATGCCGTGGCAGACCACATGATTGACTGAAATGCAGGTGGCTTTTGGAAAGCCTTTGTAATTCAACGGGGCAGGGATCGCGCCATGATCGGTGATGAATTGATGGCAGAGGTCGTTTAATTCAAGCGTCGTCACCCCAGCCTTCACAAAGGGCGTGATGTAATCCAAGGTTTCAGCGGCAAGGCGCCCGGCTTTGCGCATGCCTGCAAAGCCTTTTTCGTCATGGATTATCACCGGTTCATTGCGCATCTAAAGACCTCGATCTTGCCGTCAAAGCACCACTGGCAAAGGGGTGCTGATTTTTATTTCATCCAAGGTGATCGCGCATTGCCACGCTTCGATCACCACGCCCGCTTCTTGGGCTTGCCTAAAGGCTTCTGCATAAACGGGATCAATGTCTGCCGCAAGGGTAAACCGATCACCATCGCCGCGTTGTATCACATAAAGCATCGCGGCTTTGCCCCCATCGGCCGCAATTTTCGCTAGAATATTCAGATGCTTGGCGCCGCGAGCGGTGACGGAATCAGGAAATTCCATTGCCCCGGGGTTCGGCCCATCAGGGCGCGCCAGATGCACGTTTTTGACCTCAACCATCATGTCATCACCATCATCTCGGGACAGTTTGAAATCAAATCTTGTGCCTTTTTGATAGGTGTATTCGGGGGTAATCTCCGCCCAATCGGCAAAGCGGGGGATATGACCCGCCCCTAATGCCTCATGCGCCAGTTTATTGGGCAAATTGGTGTTGATCCCCACCAGCGTATGATCGGCTTCGATCAATTCTAGGGTTTTTTTCAGTTTGCGGTTAGGGTTGTCGGAGGTGGAACACCAAACGCGCATCCCCGGGTCTTTTAATCCCGTCATGGCGCCGGGGTTGGGGCAATGCACGGTTTCCACCACGCCATCAAAATCAACATCGGCGAGGAAGCGTTTGTAGCGTTTGATCAATACGCCTTCGGTTAGGGCAGGCCACTTCATATCAAGGGGAGACGTCCTTTTCGTTGGT
>CAJXME010000222.1 GCA_913056245.1 uncultured Alphaproteobacteria bacterium
TGAAAACCGCCTGCGGTTCATCCGAGAACTTTATGACGCGGTAAAACAAGCGATAGGCAATGATATTGTCATCGGCGCACGCGTTGAAATGGACAGCAAACTTGCCGAAGGGCTTCAGCAAGATGAAGCCTTAAAAGCCTTACAAGTGATCGAAAAAGACGGCACGATTGATTATTTCAACTTAAATGTGGGGCGGTCGGACACGGAATATATGCTGGCCAATTATCCAGTCCCTGCGATGTTTGTGGGTCTCGCTCCCTTTGTGCAATTGGCGGGCTATTTCAAATCTCAACTCAACACACCGACGATCCACGCCGCGCGGATCGCTGATCTCGCCACCGCGCGATATGCGGTTCAAGAAGGGATGATGGACCTTGTCGGCATGACCCGAGCGCATATTGCTGACCCCCATATCGTCAATAAATTATTGGAGGGGCGTGAGGATGAAATCAGACCCTGCGTTGGCGCCGGGTATTGCATCGACCGGATTTATAATGAAGGCGAGATGCTGTGCATCCAAAACGTTGCAAACCCCCGCGAGCAGCATATCCCTCATAAAACACCGCCCACAGAAGGCGCCCTTAAAAAAGTTGTGGTGATCGGCGGCGGTCCAGCGGGGCTAGAAGCGGCACGGGTTTCAGCCCTGCGCGGCCATGACGTGACCTTGATCGAAGCCTCATCGCAATTGGGCGGGCAAGTGCGGCTGGCGGCAAAAAGCCAGTTGCGCAAAGACTTAATTGGCATAGTGAACTGGCTCGAGGATGAGGTCAAAAGGCTTAACGTGAATATCCTTTGGGAACATTTTGCCGATGCCAACAGCATCACCGAACTTCAGCCTGATGTTGTAATCGTCGCGACAGGCGGCTTGCCCGATCATGATGATGTTGAAGGTGGTGACCTGTCTTGTTCCACATGGGATGTTTTATCGGGCGCCGCGCTTATCGCGCCAACAGGTGAAGAGATGGTTTTGGTCTATGATGATCATGGCCAGCATCAAGCGGCATCCACGGTCGTTGAATTGTGCAAACGCGGCTATAAAGTGCAGCTTGTGACCCCTGACCGTCACGCTGTTCATGAAATGGGGTCTTCGAATTACCCCATGTATATCAAGGCTTTTCATGATCATCAGGTTGTGGTGACGCCGGATTTAAGGCTGCAATCCCTCAATCCAAGCGGCAATGGCATTGAGGCTAATTTCAAGTCGGATTATGGGGATCATCCTTACCGCATCTCAGCCGATCATGTGGTGATTGAACATGGCACTCTGCCCAATGACGAGATTTATCATGATCTTATTGCGCATTCGGATAATGAGGGCATTACCGATATTCGCGCTTTGATCGCCGGAGACGAGCAACAGTCGTCCTCGCAACATGAAGATGGGTTCAGCCTATTTCGTGTTGGCGATGCGTTGGCCAGCCGCAATATCCACGCCGCGATCTTGGACGCTCGCCGTCTTTGCCAAACGATCTGATCGATACGCCGCCTGAGCGGCCATCATCAATTTTGCTTTAGCGCAAACGTTTTGCTATCCTAAATAAGAACCTTATTCACTAAGGCGGCGGCATTATTGGATGATCGGAATGGATGACGTTACTCCATCCACGGGCAAGGCAAAATGCCCAAAATGTTGGGCTCAACACTCCTTCTATGTCCATCATGTCTCCGATGATAAAGAGGAAATCTCAATCTGTTTTGCTTGCGGCTATCGTTTTTACAAACATAACGAAGACCATGAAACCTCGCAGATCAAGCATAAATGCCAAGTGCGTTTATATCTAGGCTAGAGATCATTCCTGAGGTTTTGGAGTAGCACCATGAACAACGAAACAGCCTGTGCCATTATTTCAGCATCTGAAACGGCTTCAGATTTGCGTAAAGAATTTATCTGCGCCTATGATGGTCTGCATCAATCCATGCTGAAAAGTCCCTTGCCTGTATTGCTCTTTGTAGTGGTTGTTTTTTTAGTCATGTTTTTGGTGCAGCGAGCGGCAAATATTCCCCATCATCAAGCCTCATCAAAAATCCGCGAAAATCACAATGAGCATACGGATTCCAAATCATGAATCTTCGCCCCTTTAAGGTTGTCCTTTTATTATTCTTGCTGCTTTTTTCAGGGCAGAGTTCGGCGGCAAACCTGGCTGATCATCTCATCAGAATTGGGCCTAAAATTTCTCATCCTTGGGGGATCAGTTTTATCAATGATCAAGATATCGTTGTCACGGCGCGCGGCGGTGAGATGCATCTTATCAATATAGAAACAGGGGACACCCAAACGATTACAGGCTTGCCTGAGGTTTTTGCGCGTCGACAAGGCGGGCTTCTTGATGTGCTTGCAAAAGATGGCTGGCTCTATTTCTGTTACAGTCGGCCTGTTGAAGGGGGAGCGGCCACCGCGTTGATGAAGGCTAAGCTCAATGGGGCTACGTTAGTTAATCAACAACTCCTGTTTACCGCTAATACACCGCAAACGGGAGGGCATCATTTTGGCTGCCGCATCAGTATCGTTGAGGGAGGGCTTTATCTCAGCATCGGTGATCGCGGCAACCGTGACGATGCGCAAGTCATGGCGAGCCATAGCGGGGCCGTGATCCGTCTTCCGATCCATTCAGATGGGGGTAATGACGCCGTGATCTTCACCAAGGGTCACCGCAACCCTCAGGGCATGGCGGTTCATCCCGAAACCGGCGATATCTGGATCAACGAACATGGCCCGAAAGGCGGTGATGAGATCAATATTCTTATGGAGGGGGAGAATTATGGCTGGCCAATTGTGACCCATGGCCGCGAATATTACGGCGCCAAGGTTGGTGACGGGATCACCTCAGCACCGGGTTATGCTGATCCTGTCTGGGTTTGGGTGCCTTCTATTGCCCCGTCTGGCATGGCCTTTTACCAAGGTTCGATGTTTCCAGAATGGCAGGGTGATTTGCTGGTGACCTCGCTGAAATTTCGAAGCCTTTATCATGTCGAGATTGAAAATGGTCTGCCGGTTCGCGAAACACCTGTCCTGAAAGGGGCGATTGGCCGGTTGCGCGATATCGAAATCGCCCCTGACGGCTCAATATTCCTTCTTAATGATGAAGCCAGTGGTGGTGTCTGGCGTCTGTCGCGCTAACGCCATTGATAAAGATGACTTTGTGCAAGATGCTACCCTTAAAAATAACCTTTTCTCTTTTTACTTCTGCACGGCAGAGATCGATAAAAACCGCCTTAAGAACAGCGGGGCGATAAACCCTGCAAAAGCCGCGACCCAAAGCCCA
>CAJXME010000223.1 GCA_913056245.1 uncultured Alphaproteobacteria bacterium
TCGCCGAAATCTGGTTTGACTTTGAAGATTTCACCGCGAAAGCCAAAAACGCCGAAACAGCGGCGCTGTCTTTGGCCAATTTGGCGAAATCAGGCGATGCTAGCGCCACCGCCGAAGGCTTCAAAGCGCTGGCGGGAACCTGTAAGGCTTGCCATTCGTCTTATAAAGATTAGGGTCAGCCTCAAACTATCACTGGCTAAAAGAACCGGTCGCCCAAAAGGCTGAGCGATTGGCTGGCGGCGATCAAGAGCGCGAGCAAGATCAATCCCAAAACCTGTCGGCTTTTGCTGATGGCGGGTATCGATTGATCTTCCCCGCCATGCACCATCGCTGGGATCAGCCGCACCTGAAAACGAAAGCGATAAATCGCAATCGCCAAGAGATGCAAGCCTATCAAAAGAAACACAGCCTTTTCCAAATTGTGATGCCAAAACCGCGCCGTGTCGCTAAACGATGCCCCCACATAGGCGGCAAGGGGGCCTTCGTAAAGCACGTCATCATTGGCCATCAAGCCAAACCCCACCATCATCGACAGCACGGCAATGATAGCTATCGTCGCGTAAGCGCCTGTGGGCGCGTGCCCCGGTTGATGGGGGCGCTCCCCCTTTTCTCGAAACGCTTCGCGCAAATATTGAACGGCGCGTTGGGGCGAGGTCATGAAATGCTGAAACCGCGCGTGATGCCCGCCAATCACCCCCCAGATCAGGCGAAAGACCAGCAACCCTAATATCGTCAGCCCCGCCTTTTCATGCCAATACATGGCGCCGTTTTTCGCCGTGCCAATCGCGGCAAAGACGCTTAAAGCCAGCATCCAATGAAAAACCCGCAACGGCAAATCCCAGACCGCGGGCGGCTTTGGCGAGGGTTGAGAGGTTTTGATGGCCATGGTTTCCCCTGAAATCATGATGACTAGATTACCATAGAGTTTATGGTTAAGATTGAAAAATCAATAGATTGGCAGAAGAAAATGGCGAATTTAATGCACCATGCCTTAACCCATCCTGATGGGGCGCTGGCAAAACTAGCGGCCTTGGATGACGATATCCGATCCGCGCTGGACGCGTTTGGCCCACCGCGTGACCGCAGCGAAGCGCCGGGCTTTGCCACTTTGGCACGGGTCATCATTGGCCAGCAAATTTCGACCAAAGCTGCCGCTTCCGTCTGGGCAAAAATGAAAACCAATCGCTTCGATGAGAGCGCCATTGCCGCCGCCGCCTCATGGGAAGAATTGCGCGGCGCGGGGCTGTCGCAACGCAAAGCCGAATATGTCCAAGGCCTCGCCGCAAGCATCGAAAGCGGGGCGCTTGACCTCGATGCCCTGCCCCATCTTGACGGCGAAGAGGCATCGCGCCAACTCGTCGCAATCCGCGGCATTGGCGAATGGACGGCGGATAATTACCGGCTTTTTGTTTTGGCGGATATGGACGCTTGGCCGTTCAATGATCTGGCCTTACAAGAAGGAATGAAGATTTTGAAAGCGCTCAACACCCGACCTGACGGCGCCACCATGAAAGCCATGGGCGAAGAATGGCGGCCTTATCGCGGGGCGGGGGCTTTGATGCTTTGGCATGTTTACGCCCAGCATCGCCACGCCGCCACCATCGCCGATATCAAGTAATCTAAAACAGCAACATTTGCGGCTCAGGTTTTTGGCCATGGGTCTCATCGCGCTGGATCAAGCCTTCATGATCCACCCGCGTCGACCCCACTTCCGATGACACAGGATGCCATTGAAAGCGTTCCGCTGGACAAGGCCTTAACAGCGGCATCACTTGGTCTGAAACAGAAGCGCTGGGAAGAAGCCAATCATCAAATTGAGCCGGTTCAATCACCAAAGGCGCGCGGTGATGGATGCTGGCCAACGCGCCATCAGCCGCCGTCGTGACAATGACGCAACGCAGGTGATCTTCACCGTCATCGCGCCAATAAAGCCCCGCCATCGCCATGGGGGTTTGATCCGCATGATGAATATAATAAGGCTGTTTCGGGGCTTTCCATTCAAACCAACCGCTGGCGATCACCAAACAGCGCCGGGTTCGAGCGGCGTCACGAAAGGTCGGCTTTTCAAACATCGTTTCCGAGCGGGCGTTGATCAAGGGGCGCGTGTTCTGCGGCGTGGCGATGCCCCAAGCCATGGGCGTGACCACGCGGCGATGATCAGGGCTGGTGACGGTGTCAATCCGCATAGACGGGGCAATATTCCATTGCGGGCGGTTGTTATGCCCCCGCGGCGATTGCGGATGTGCGCTGGTTGGAAAATTCAACTTGAACACCGCTTTGACGTCATCCGATGACGTGCTGTTGCTAAAACGGCCGCACATCTTATCCCTCTTTCATGCTTCTTGGTTTCTTTCGTAGAGAAAGCCTTGAACTTAAGCAAATCAAGTTATTCCAAATCCACGGATTCTATGCAAGATTAGCAGAAAAGGAAAATGGGCATGACCATCAATATTGATTTGCTGAAATTAGAAGATATCGCCATTGCGGCGGGAAACGCGATCATGCAATTGCGCAATGACGGGTTCAACAAAGACCAAAAAAACGATGGCAGCCCTGTGACGGAAGCTGACCTCGCGGCGGATCAAATCATCAAAGATGGCCTTGAGGCATTAGCCCCGGAAATCCCCGCCATCACCGAAGAAACCTTTTCCAGCCAAGACGATCAAAACCCAGAACAATATTGGTGTGTTGACCCCCTTGATGGCACCAAAGGCTTCATCAATGGCGGCAAAGATTTCACCGTCAATATCGCCCTAATTGATCAAGGTTATCCCGTTTTAGGCGTAATTTATGCGCCCGCCATGGGCGTCCTTTGGGGCGGTGCTGATGGGCGCGCTTGGAAGCGTTCCGCCACCCCCTCGCCCAGCATGACTCTTCCCGACATGGGGGATGCGCAATCGATCAGCGTGCGTGATGCGCAATTGGTGAAACCTGATGTTGTCGCCACCAAAGCGCATCGCAGCCCGCAATTGGAATCTTGGATACAAACCATTGACGCAGGGGATGCCATCGCCGTGGGATCATCGTTGAAATTCTGCACCATCGCCGAAGGCAACGCCGATCTTTACCCTCGCATGGGCCCCACCATGGAATGGGATACCGCCGCTGGGCAAGCCATTCTTGAAGCGGCGGGAGGGCAAATGCTCAACCCCGAAGGCGAGCGTTTTTCCTATGGTAAACCGGGGCGGCTCAATGGCTATTTCACCGCCACGGCGCGCCTTCAAGACACGATCCCATCCCATTCGCTGCC
>CAJXME010000224.1 GCA_913056245.1 uncultured Alphaproteobacteria bacterium
TTCTGCGGCAAGAGCAGCCGCGATATGCGCAATCGAAATGCTGAATGCATCTGACTGGTTGGAATTGGCGAAAGCAAGACCATCATTACCAACGATAAATTCCTGGAATTCCACGCCGTTGGATTTGCACAAATCCGCTTCTTTAGACTTCATCGCGCGGGATGCGTTCGTGATATCTGGATGTTCCAGACCAACACCGGCACAAAACAATTTCATGCCGCCGCCTGAACCTGTGGATTCAATCACCGGCGTCTTGAAGCCTGAGGATTGACCAAACTTTTCCGCAACAATCGTTGCAAATGGATAAACGGTGGATGATCCAACAATTGAAATCTGGTCACGAGCCTGAGCCGCGCCGATCACAGCAACGGACATGGTCATACCGACAATAAGATGGGAAAGACGCATTATAATACTCCTGTTGAACATTTTGATGAGCATTCAATACGCCGCCAATGTTACAGTTATGTGAAAGATGAAAAGAATCTCAAAAAAATATTTCTGCGTTTATTTGCGATTCATTGAAGACAAAGCATAACCACTACCGCGCACCGTGCGAATCAAATCTGGACGGTCATTCCCACCATTCTTCCGCAGATTCAAAGCTTTCCTGAGGCGACTGAGATGGACATCAACTGTCCGATCCTCGACATAAATGCCATGCCCCCAAACGTGATCGAGCAATTGATTGCGGCTAAAGACTTGCCCCGGGCGCTCCATCAACAAGGATAAAATTTGAAATTCTTTTGGCCCAAGAGGAATCACCTCACCATCGCGCTCAACGGTTTTGCTCGCGGGGAAAAGTTTCAAATCTTCAAATTCAAGCACGTCATTAAGCAAGGCGGGGCGTGATCGCCGCAGGACGGCGCGCACCCGTGCCACCAATTCACGGGGCGAAAAGGGCTTGGTCATATAATCATCAGCACCATTATCAAGACCAAGGGTGCGATCGCCTTCTTCGCCGCGCGCGCTCAACATAATGACAGGTATGGCCTTGGTTTCCGGCATTGAACGTAAGGTACGGCAAACGTCAATCCCCGACAATTTCGGCATCATCCAATCGAGAATAATAATATCAGGATGGGTTTCTTCGGCCAAGGTCAGCGCGTCTTGACCATCGGATGCCGTCGTCACAGAAAACCCGTTTTGCGTCAGATTAAAGGACAGTAATTCCAACTGGTTCTGTTCATCATCTGCAATCAACACGCGAATCGTCATCAGCCTCTGCTCAATGTCCAAATAATTCATGTCACCATCTCATTATACTACTAGAGGGAGGACGATAACAAATCAATGTGACAGTGATGTTACAGTCAACGCATCACATTAGGCTAAAGGCAAGGTGATGGTGAACCGCGTTTGCCCGCCAATTTCGCTGGTGATCTCAATCGTGCCGCGATGGCGATTGACGATATGCTTGACGATGGCGAGGCCTAAACCTGTGCCGCCCATTTGGCGCGAGCGGCTTTTATCGGCGCGATAAAACCTTTCGGTTAATCGAGGCAGATGTTTTTCTTCAATGCCCTCGCCTTGGTTGATGACCGTAAAAGCAATATGGTGAGCGTCAGGCGCGGTCATTTCCACGGTAATGTCGGTGTTGTTAAAGCCATATTTAATGGCGTTATCCAAGAGGTTATGAAACACCTCCATCATTTCATCATGAACGCCTAAGATCATGATATCGTCATCGTTGTTTTTGCCGCGGCCGGTTTTATCCCTAAAGAAAATGGTTCGATTAACTTTTTGGGCGCGATTAGAAAGCGCCATCATCGCTGATCGCACCAGTTTATCAACGGCGATGGTTTGCGTTGGTGAGATATGCTCTTCGGTTTCGACACGCGAGAGCGACAGCAAATCATTGATCAGCCGAGACATCCGCCTTGCTTCTTCATCCATGATCGACAGAAACCGCGCGCGCGTCGCGTCATCGATGGGCATAGGGCTTTGCATGGTTTCAATAAACCCAATCAAAGACGTCAGCGGTGAGCGCAATTCATGGCTGACATTGGCGACAAAATCGCGGCGGACTTTTTCAAGGTTATGTTGAAGCGTCATGTCCATGACCAAAACGCCGATCAAATGCTCATCAATGGCGCGGAGGCGAACACGGAAACGCCGTCGATCATCTTTTGCTGAACTCGCCACCATTTCTGTTGATTGCCGATGTTCAGTGATGACGTCGAGGTCATGATCCAATTGAGGCGATACTAAAACATCATCTATCGCCATCCCGATAAGGTTTTCGCCCAAATAGCGTGTCGCCATGATATTGGCCATGACAATATTGAACTGACGATCCAGCAGAAGAAACCCATCATCCACCAAAGCGGCAAACTGGGACATGATGGCGTTATGATCAGGCGAAGGCAGAGGCGACATCATTATCCTTTATCATTATTTCCCATGCCCCATAACATCAAAACGACTTTGGCAAAAGGGCACAACTTTATAATAGACCCATACCCGATCATAGAACAACGGGAAGGCAGGGGAAGGTCTTGCCATTATCCAGCCGCCGCATTAGAAATTAATGATGACAAAGCAACCGAACCCATCGCCCCTTGACCGTTTAACCGACGCTGGCCTTGACCCTGCGCTGATCGATCAAACCCGCCAAACCTTTGATCAATGGCGGCAGGTGCTCGAATCTATTCCCGATGATACCCTCGGCGAGGATAGCCTCAATGACGTTTTTGACCAGCGTAAGCCAAAGCCATGAACCGTTTTCAATCCATCACCGCCCTGCATGATATCGCCGCTCAACCCGAAGATCGCGTGGCCTTAACCAACGCCGTGGTGGATGACCTTGCCGTCACAGGCAAAACCCTTGATGCTTTGGTTTATCTGGATCGTGAATTTGCTATCGATCAAGCCAAACGACTTACCCCAAGCGATCATCCATTATCGGGTGTGCCGCTTGCCCATAAAGAATTATATGGCCGCGATGGCTGGCCGAATGAAGGCGGGTCAAAAACCCATCAAGGCCAACTCGCGACGGAAACCGCCCATACGATCAGCCGCTTGGACGCCCATGGCGCGATTGATTGCGGGCGTCTGACTTCCGTGGAATTTGCCCTTGGCGTCACGGGTCATAACGATTACGCGGGCACGCCTAAGAATCCTTGGAACACCGCCTATATTTGCGGCGGCTCGTCTTCCGGTTCAGCCGCCATGGTCGCGGCTGGGGTTATCCCCGCGTCACTCGGCAGTGATACCGGCGGCTCGATTCGTTT
>CAJXME010000225.1 GCA_913056245.1 uncultured Alphaproteobacteria bacterium
ATTGGGGCAATTGCTGGTGCTGATGCCGCTGGTGATTTTTGGACTCTTCTTCCGTCATCATCACCGCTATCACGCGCGGGTGGAAATTCCTGCCTCCGCCGTGATAGCGCTGACCGGTGGATATTGGTTCGTCGAACGGGTGTTTTTAACCTAGGCCAAAAGCCGCGATTAGGACGAATGCTTCTTCTGATGGTGACCGCCATCGCCTGAACGCATCATCCGCTCATGGACCGCCTCCATCCCACGCGCCGCCATATCGCTGACTTCCGCGGCATGGGTTTGGAGCAACCGAACCGCTTCGGGATTGGCGGAGGTTTGCACCACCGCAACGCCCATCTCGGTCATTTCAATCGTCGTTTCAATGTCTTGGTAAACCGCAAACAACTCATCAAGAGTGGGCGATTGGATCATCACCTCTGGGTTTTGCCCGTCTTCAAGGCGCGTGATCATCATCGACACGTGATTGACGATCGCATCGCGCAAGGTTTCATCAGCGGCTTCGGTGATGGTCTTAATGCCATTGGGCAGGAGAACAACATCGCGGGTGATGCCCTCGTGATTCTGAAAAAGTGTTTTCAGGTCATTGACCTCATCAGGGGTGGTATCTTTGCCGTTCAGCCCCGGCATATTGACTTCGTCATGCCCGCCGCCGTGACCGCCACCATCACCCATACCATGCCCCTTACCATCGCCCATCTTATAATGATCATCATCATGGTCATAAGATTCCGAGTGGTTATAGCCGTGATGATCGCTGCCATGATGGCGCGTAAACCAAATCGCGGCGCCTGCGCCAAGGCTGAAAACAAGCGCAAAAAGGATAAGATTGAGGATAATTTTTTTCATGTTCCGCGCCCACTCTTAATAAGGGAATTGCTCAGAATAGAGATAGGCAAACCAAACGGCGAAATGCCCATACCAGTGAATATTGACAAACAGCCGCGCGATGAACCGATGCTCACCATTGATCTTGAAGAGATCGCATACCTTGTCACCAGGATTAAACAGCCATGTCAACATCATCATCTCCATTCATTATTTATAAGTTATATATAATATAAAACTTATCTTGTCAATAAACTTATATCAAAAATAAATGTTTAATGATGGAGCGGCGGCAATCTCAAACCGCTAATAAGCAGGGGATTGTTTGCGCAAGGCCGGCAAGCCCACGCCTGTGCTTTCAAAGCCGCCATCCACCGCCAAGCATTGGCCGGTGATGTAACTGGCGCGGCTGGAGGCTAAAAACACAATCGCTTCGGCGATCTCCGCCTCACTGCCATAACGGTTAAGGGGGATGGCGTCGTGATAGGCGTCGATGATATCTTGGCTATGCACCGCCATGGCCAATTTGGTTCGCACCGGCCCCGGCGCCACGGCATTGGCGCGGATGCCGTATTCGCCCAATTCCGCGGCTTGTTGTTCGGTCAGTTGGATGACCCCAGCTTTCGATGTGCCATAGGCCACCCTTAGGGTTGACGCGCGCAGGCCTGAGATGGACGCGATGTTCACAATCGCGCCTTGGGTTTTCTTCAAATGCGGGATGGCCTCTTGGCTGCACAAAAACACGCCATCAAGATTGGTCGCCATGCCCCGCCGCCAGAGGTCAAAATCGGTTTCTTCGATGGGGCCAAAATCCGCCACGCCAGCGTTATTGACCAGCGCGTCCAACTGCCCAGACCAAGCGATCACATCGCCAAACATTTGCCGCACCGCTTCGGGATCAGAGACATCGCAAATAAACGCCGCTGTATTGTCAAGCGTCGCGGCGGCGGTGAGCAATTCTTCGGCGTCACGATCGATCATGGCCACCTGATAGCCCTCCTCCAAAAACCGTTTTGTGCTGGCCAATCCAATGCCGCGAGCGGCGCCGGTCACTAAGGCTGTTTTTACCATGATCATCTCCTTTATCTCTGTTCAGCCTATCGCATCCCAAGGACGGCGCAATCATTTATTCCGCCACAATTACTCTGCATCAATCGCCGCCTCTTCCAACCCTGATCATCTGGTGATAGGCTTTGGATCAGCGCGGAGGTTCTGATGAAATTGAAACTGCACCACATTAATCTTGCCACCACCAATGTTGAGGCGATGGATCAGTTCTATCGCAATGTCATTGGCCTTGAGCGTGAAACCACAGGCCTTCCCACTTTGGAGAAGAAAAAAGGCTATGCCGGTGACGTGGCTTTTGTTTCCGATGGCGCGATCCAAATGCACCTCGCCACCCGTGATATTGGCGCTGGCTTTCGCACGGGGCAGATTGTGAATCCCGTCGCCACAGGCCATATCGCCTATCGCACCGATGATCTTGAAGCGTTCAAAAAGCATTTGGACGACCACGATATTCCCTATTCCGATTGGGGCGAACGCGCGGTGGCGGGCTGGCATCAAATTTTCTTCTATGACCCCGATGGCAATGTGATCGAGGTGCATCAAGTGGAGGGCGATACCACCTTCGATTGAAAGGCGATCCCGTGACCATCCTCTTCCAAGAACCTTTTCCCATCCCCCTTCATGCCATCGCGGCGCTCATCGCCATTGTTTTGGGCGGCGTTCAATTTGCCCTGCCAAAAGGCAATTTCACCCATAAGGTCTTAGGGCGCGCTTGGGTGGGGTTGATGCTGATCATCGCCATCTCATCCTTCTTCATTCATGAAATCAAGTTATGGGGTCAATACAGCCCCATCCATCTGCTCAGCCTTTTGACCTTATTTGCCCTTTGGCGCGGGGTTTCTTACGCGCGCGCTGGCCGCATCAAAAGCCATCAACGGATGATGGTCATGCTCTATGGCTTGGCCTTGATCCTGACGGGGCTATTCACCCTTTTGCCGGGGCGGGTGATGCACCAAGTCGTCTTTGGTTAGCGCGACCCCATCCCCGGCCTTTGTTTTGACAAGACGGTGGTTTTTCGCTCTCATATAAGACGAGGGAGAATGTTAATGACCGACAATCCGTTTTTGAAACGCGCCTATCAGCTGAAAGATCAAGCCGAGACAAAATCCATGTATGGCGATTGGGCGGCCAGTTATGATCAAGCCATGGCCGATCATGATTATCAATCTCCGCGCCGCATTGTCGAAGCGTTGATGCGCCATTGCCCTGATCGTGATGTTGCTATTTTTGATGTTGGATGCGGCACGGGTCTGTCGGGGCAAGCCTTGGCCGCGCAAGGCTATTCCACCATCGATGGGTCAGATGTCAGCCCTGAAATGGTTGAAAAGGCGCGGG
>CAJXME010000226.1 GCA_913056245.1 uncultured Alphaproteobacteria bacterium
TCACGAAATAGCACATGATTTGAAGCAAATTTGTTTCGCATATTGTTTCACACCAATCTATAGCAAGCGGAATAATTGCATGCAAATCAATTGGTTAGATTGGGTGAAACAAATGAAATGGCGCACCCGAGAGGATTTGAACCTCTGACCTCTGCCTTCGGAGGGCAGCGCTCTATCCAGCTGAGCTACGGGTGCGCGATGGCGCTATCTTTACCATGGTTGCGCGGCGAAGACCAGCCCTCATCTGATGCTCCCCTCGCATGTCCCTATCTGTTGGCTGCCGCCCCATAGCGCCTATCTCATGAGCCCCCATCGCATGAACCCTGCAACGGATAGCCCCCTTGATCATCACGCCCTATTGATTATGCCCTGAGTGGATGATGTCGCCGATTGCCTCGGCGGTGTAGCAGCTCAAGGTCCAGCCGAGATGCCCGTGGCCGGTATTGTAGAACACCCCGCGCTTTTTGCCCTTGCCGACATGGGGGAGCATATTGGGCATCATCGGCCGAAGCCCCGCCCAAGGGATCACTTTTTCCGTCGACACATCGGGGAAGTTTTCATTGACCCAGCGCGTCAGCGGCGCGATGCGATCGGCGCGGATATCGTAATTATAGCCGTTGAATTCCGCTGTTCCCGCGACGCGCAACCGTTCATGCCCAAGCCGAGCGGTGACGATTTTCGCGCCATCATCAAGCAAGCTGATCCAAGGCGCGGCTTGTTGCGAGGTCTTGTCCTTCATCTCAACGGTGATCGAATAGCCTTTCACGGGATAAACATTGACCTTATCGCCAAGGTCTTGCGCCAATTCGCGGCTGCCCGTGCCAGCGGTGATCACGACGCCGTCAAAAGCCTGTTCATGCTTGGTCTTCTTCAAATCCGCCCAGCGAATGATCGGCTGCGCGCCGTTATGATCGATCTGATCCACCGCGCAATTCATCTGGAAATTGACGCCATGCTCTTCGGCGGCTTGCGCCAATTTGGTGGTGAATTTATGGATATCGCCGGTGAAATCGCTTTCGGTGTAATAGCCGCCAATGAGCGGTTTTTTTAAGGCAGGCTCAAGCGCGTAGACTTCGTCAGGGGTCAATTGCCGCCGCGACAAGCCACCTTTCGCCAATAGCCCCGTGACGCGGTGCGCGTGGTCAAATTCGCGATGCGACGAATAAATATGCAGAATGCCGCGCATCTCACGGTCAAAATCAATCCCCGCTTCTTCGGCGAAGGCCATCAAATGCTGGCGAGCGGCCATGGCCATTTGCACGGTTTTGATGGTGTTGGCTTCGTAATGGCGAAAATTCGAGGCAAACTCGACCATCCAAGAATATTTATGCCAACTGGGCTTGGGGTTAAACAACAGCGGCGCATCGGGCGAAAACATCCATTTCGCGCCTTTCAGCATCGTGCCGATATTGGTCCATACCTCGGCGTTGCTGGCCGATAATTGCCCACCATTGGCATAACTGGTTTCCATGGCAGGGTAGCGGTGGCGGTCGAAAACCGTGACGTCATAGCCTTTTTTGCGCAGCACCCACGCGGTGGTCACGCCTGTGATACCTGCGCCAATAACAGCAAAATGCGGCATGATCTATCCCTCTACGACTCGGCAATTTTCGGTCATTATATAGCATCACGCCAAGGCGAAATATAGTTTCAAACCGACTTAAAACACTGCGAAAGAGAAAGCCTTAAGCCGATTGGTCAAGCGGCGCGGGGTCTTTGGTTAGGGCGATGAAAACATCTTCAAGATTAGGCTCGGTCGTGCGCAATTCTGTCACCACCAGCCCCGCTTGATCCACCATGCTGAGAATCTCCCCAGCGGTGAGGTGGTCGGGGGCGTAGACGATCCGCAAAATATTGTCGTCGAGGGAAAGATGAACTGGCGTGAAACCGGGGGTGGTGTTGAGCGCTTTGACCGCTGCTTTCACGGTTGTTTGTTGCCGCGCTGGATCAAGGGTTAATTCGAGGGTTTTGCTGCCCGCGCCGCGCAGCAAATCACGGGTCGCGGCTTCCGTCACCAAGCGGCCATGATTGATGATGGCAATGCGATCGCAAAGCGTCTCCGCTTCTTCGAGGTAATGGGTGGTTAAGATGATGGTCACGCCTTGGGCATTGAGGCCGCGGATCATCTCCCATAATTTTTGGCGAAGCGTCACATCGACGCCGGCGGTGGGTTCATCCAAAACAAGGATCGGCGGTTGATGCACCATCGCTTTGCCCACCAGCAATCGCCGCCGCATCCCCCCTGAAAGCGTGCGCGCATAAGCATGCGCCTGATCGGTGAGGCCAATCTCCGCCAAGATCGCGTCGGTGCGTCTTTGTTCAAGCGGCACCGCAAACATCCCCGCCATCATCTCCAGCGTTTCGCGAGGGGTGAAAAACGCATCGATGTTGAGTTCTTGCGGAACAATGCCGATATTGGCGCGGGCTTGGCGGGGGTTCTGGTCAATATCAACGCCCCAAACCTTGGCGCTGCCGCTGGTTTTCATCACGGTTCCCGCCAAGATATTGATCAAGGTGGATTTGCCCGCACCATTCGGCCCCAACAGCCCATATATGGTGCCGCGAGGGATCGAAAGCGTCATGTCTTTCAGCGCTTGCTTATTGGGTTTGCCGGCGGCGCCTTCATACGTTTTGCTCAAGCCGTCAAGATGAAGGGCAATGCCATCGCTGGGGGCGAGGGTTTCGTCAATGGTCATGGGGTCTCACCTGAAATCAAATCGAGCCAATTGGCTCAGCGGATTATAGGAGCAGATGGGGCGCAACTGCAACCTTGCCAAAACAGATCAGATTGGTGATGATGCCAAAACCTATTGCTCTTTCATGAAACCCTTAAAGCGAGTCGTGATCATGACCCAGTTAACCTCTCTTTCTTCTTCCGCCGATGCGGCTTCTGTTTTTGACGGTGAAACCATTGAAGTCGATCAGCAACGTGTGGCTTGTGATGGCGGCGGCGGTGCTTTAGGCCATCCTCGGGTGTGGCTCCATCTTGGCGAAGATCATCGCATCGCTTGCACCTATTGTTCGCGGGTTTATGTCAAGCGCCAGCATGACGCCAGCGGATCATAAGGATGAGCGGCGGCAAACTTATTCTGATTGACGGATCGGCCTATATTTTCAGGGCCTTTCATGCCTTGCCGCCGATGAATCGCAAAGACGGCACGCCGGTCAACGCTGTTTATGCCATTCATGAAGCGCTGCTCATGCTCGAAGAGGA
>CAJXME010000227.1 GCA_913056245.1 uncultured Alphaproteobacteria bacterium
GCGTCAAGAGCGCCGCTTGCAAGAGCAATGGGAGGGATCGTTGCGGCCGCCGCAGAGCCTCAGAGAGAAGCACCCGGCCGCGATGTGGATCATAACGCCGCACGCTATTGCCCATGGTTTCCGCGGGGACGATTTGCACATCCAGCATCATCTCATCTTTGAACCAGCGTTTGAGATCACCGAAGAGCGTATCGAGATTGAGATTGGCGGAAGCGGTGAAATTTTCAGCGGCGGTTTCCAATTCATCAAAATAATTGCCCTGATCCTGAAGATAGGCGCGGATATCTTCGACCACCGACACCGCTTGATACCGCTGACGCAGACTGCCCGTGCTGGTCGCCGCGTTCTGGATATCCAATTTCATGGCTTTGAAACTGTTATAGAATTGCAGGATCGACGCCACGATATTCGGCTGACTGGTCACAAAGTCGCGCAATTCCCGTTTTGAAATCGAATGGCCAGACATCGCCGGATCAGCGAACATTTCGGTGATATCGGCAATTTGCCGCGTACTGTCATCGGCGGCAAAATCTTTCAAATCAATATCGAAGGCTTGCCCAAGTTTGAAGAGCAAAGGCACGGTCACCGGCCGCTGGTTATGCTCAATCAAATTCAGGTAACTGGCGCTGATGCCAATCGCTGCCGCCATATCCGATTGGGTCAATTCCAATTGCGTTCTCAGCCGCCTGATCTTATGGCCAACCATTGGTTTTTCGCCAATTTTCAGCATTTGCCGCTCCTTGATGATCCCGTATCTCATTAATTTATAACGAATAAATCTTCGTTTTGCAAATGTTAAAAATTTACAATTTTCTGATTTTCACAGTTTTCAATGCGAGTTGCGATCTTCTCTGCTATGCAAAATTTCACGCCAAGTGATCAGCCCCCCCCTGATCAAAACTAAAGGAGATCAGCCATGAATTTCGAAACCCTCACCAAAGCCCCTGCTGGACGCTTTAGCAACGTCAAACGCGATTACACCATCGATGATGTCAAAGCCCTTTCAGGCTCCATCAAGGTCGAACATAGCCTAGCGCGGATCACCGCTGAAAAGATGTGGTCCTTGCTCCATAGCGAAGATTACGTCAACACCCTAGGCGCCATGACGGGCAATCAAGCGATGCAGCAAATCCGCGCGGGATTAAAAGCCATTTATTTATCAGGATGGCAAGTGGCGGCGGATGCCAATAGCGCCGGCAGCATGTATCCCGATCAATCGATTTACCCCGCTAATTCCGGCCCTGAACTGGCCAAGCGAATCAATCGCACCCTGTTGCGCGCCGATCAAATTGAAACGTTGGAAAATAACGGCGGAAAGCCAAAGACCGATTGGCTGGCGCCGATTATCGCCGATGCGGAAGCAGGCTTTGGCGGCGCGCTCAACGCCTTTGAAATCACCCGCGCTTATATCGAAGCCGGCGTGGCAGGGGTGCATTTTGAAGACCAATTGGCGAGCGAGAAGAAATGCGGCCACATGGGCGGCAAAGTCTTGATCCCCGTTCAGCAACACATCACCAATATGAACGCCGCGCGACTCGCCGCTGATATCGCTGGCGTGCCGACGCTGATCATTGCGCGCACCGATGCCGAAAGCGCGAAACTCATCACCTCTGATATTGATGAGCGCGACAAGCCCTTCTTATCAGGGGAACGAACAACGGAAGGGTTTTATCGCCTGACCGATGACCGCGCTTTTGAACGTTGCGTCACCCGCGGGCTGGCCTATGCGGAATATGCCGATTTACTGTGGATGGAAACCTCAACGCCTGATCTCGATCAAGCGGCGCAATTTGCCGAGGCGATCCGAAGTCAATATCCCGATCAATTGCTGGCCTATAATTGCAGCCCATCTTTCAATTGGACGGCCAATCTATCGGCGGATGACATTGCCCGTTTCCAGCGTGAAATTGGCGCCATGGGGTATAAATTCCAGTTCATCACTCTTGCTGGTTTTCATTCGCTCAATTATTCGATGTATGAATTGTCGCGCGGATACGCAGCAAGGGGCATGTCGGCTTATACGGAATTGCAAGATGCTGAATTTGCCGCTGAAGCCGATGGCTACACCGCTCACCGTCACCAGCGGGAAGTTGGCGCTGGATGGTTTGATGCGATCAGCGTCGCGGTAAAAGGCGGGCAATCCTCCACCACCGCCCTCACCGATTCCACCGAAGAAGATCAATTCCACGATCAAGAACCTATCAAAGGCGTCGCGGAATAACCCTCTAAGAATCGAACAGAATTTCAGGAGGTTGGGGGACCATCCTGAGAGAATGAAGCCTGGCCATGCTGGGCTTCATTTTTTTATGTTTCATCGTTAATTTTGACTTGAGCGGAGCAAAACTCTGGCACAGAGTAATTTGAAATTTTTGTGAGGTTTCCCCCATGCGCGCTGCCATTTGCCGTTCGTTTAACGCCCTCCTTTCCATTGAAGACGTAACCATCGCCCCCACCAGCGGCCAAGCGCTTAAAGTACGGGTGGAAGCCTGCGCCATCTGCCATAGTGATGTCAGTTATCTGCGCGGTTATTGGGGCGGAACACCGCCCCTCGTCTTTGGGCATGAAGCCGCCGGCACTGTGATGGAAATCGGCGATGATGTTGCTGGATTTGCGGTTGGCGATCGCGTGATTGTCACTTTGATGCGGTCTTGCGGCCATTGTTCAACCTGTCAACAAGACCTCGAGGCGATTTGCGCGACGCCGCCGCAAATCACCAGCCCAGTTCTAACCGATCAAAGCAATCAGCCTGTGATCACGGCCATGAATAGCGGGGCCTTTGCCGAAGACGTCTTGGTGCATGAACGGCAATGTATCGCCATCCCCGATTCATTAAATTTCGACGTGGCCAGCCTGTTGGGATGCGGCGTCATCACCGGCTTTGGCGCGGTCACCCGTGTTGGCAAAGTGCAAGCGGGGGAAAGCGTCATCGTCACCGGCACGGGCGGCGTCGGCATTAACGCCATCCAAGCGGCGCGGATTTCCGGCGCGACAACGATCATCGCGATCGATATCGCCGAGGACAAGCAAGATTTGGTGAAACGTCTGGGCGCGACGCATTTCATCAACCCCAGTAAAACCGATGCGCTGGACGCCGTCATGGCCATCACCAAGGGCAAAGGCGTCGATGCGGCTTTTGTCGCGGTGGGGGCGTCCAAGGCCATTGCCGCCGCGGTCCCGATGATCCGAACGGGCGGCCGGGTGGTGATTCTGGG
>CAJXME010000228.1 GCA_913056245.1 uncultured Alphaproteobacteria bacterium
CAATCTGTTTGATCAATGGCGGCTCGAAAACCCGAAAGCGATCCTCGCTTTTGATGATTTTTATCACGTCGAATTGGTCGATGGCGTCGCGCTGGCCAAAAAGCAAGCCCAACAATTGGCCTATTTGGTCACGCCTATCCAAGGCAACCCTTATATTTACATTCAATCGGGTGACCTCACGATTTTGGATGAATTTAACCGTTATGCGGAGTTCATCAACGCCGCGCTGACCCAACGTTATATCGCTCGCGCGCTAACGGAAATGGCGCTGGTGGAAAACCGCTATAACGACAGCCAAAGCGCCTATGGTGACGTGAATCTGGTGCGCTATGTTTTGTCGATTGATCGTTATGTCGAACGCGCCACACAAGGCAGCATGACCTTCACCATCACCCCGCCAACCAACCCCGTTAAAATCGCGCCAAATGTCAAGATGATCGCTTTTCTGTCGATATTATTAGGCGGATTTGGAGGCTGCACGCTTGTGTTTCTGCGCAACGCCCTTGAAAAGCGGCGGCTGGCGGTACAGGCGCATGGGGCAACACTCGCCTAAGAGCGGATAGTGGTGAGACACGGGAAAGGCTTTACGATTTCAAATACTGCTTGATGGTATCGGCGGCGTGGATGGTTTGATGCCGCGCATAATCTTCATGGCGTTTTTCCACCTCGCTCAATTCATAGAGGTAATTCACCATCATCCCCGCCGATTGCTTGATGGCTTTTGGCGATGCGTCGGCGAAAAGATTGATGCGTTCCAACAAGGCGCCATTGCCGAGGTGAAAACGCGCCACAGGATCATTGGGGGCTTGGTCAGGGCGAGACGAGTTGAGGAAATAAGACGCCGCCGCTTTTTGCAAATCCTTGGTGAGGGAGGCGGCCTGATCCATCACGTCAGGGGCAGAGGCCTTTTCGTGCAAATCCGGGTCATGGGTTTTGAGCCAAGCCATAAACCCGGGGACAGGCGACAGCGTGACAAAACGCTTGAGTTTGGGCAGGTCGCGCTGCAATTCTTGCGCCACGCGTTTGATCAAGAAATTGCCAAAGGAAATCCCTGCTAAGCCTTGCTGGCAATTGGAAATCGAATAGAAAATCGCACTATTGGCGTCGTGTTGGGAAATGATCACCCGCCCCGGCGTCAGCACTTCTTGGATCGCTTGAGGGGTGGTTTGCATCAAGGCAACTTCGACGAAAATCAACGGCTCATCGGGCATGGTGGGGTGAAAAAACGCAAAACAGCGGCGATCTTCAGGCGCTAGACGGGCGCGCAAATCATCCCATGATTTAATCTCATGCACCGCTTCATAGGCGATGATCTTTTCAAGAATATCGGCGGGGCTTGACCAATCAATCGGTTTCAGCACCAGAAAGCCGGGGTTGAACCAGCCGCGCATTAGCGCTTTGAAGCCAACATCAAGGCGTAAAAATTCAGGGTTTTGCTTTGCCGCTTGCAATAAATGCTGACGAAGCCGAACCAGTTTCACCGTGCCATTGGGCGCGGCGTTGAGTCGCCGGAATAATTCCAGCCAGTGAGGTTCAGCCGTTTCCGTGATCCGCGCCAGCGCCGCCACGGATGGGTTTTCCGCGTAATCAAGCGCCGCTTGCGCAAGGTCAGGGGCGTTCAGATCAAGCGCCAGCAATTTTTCAAACAGAACCTGCCGGCCGTGATCATCCAATTGATCGATCAGGGTGAGCATTTGCTGGGCATGCACCAGCGCGGAAACTTCCCCTTCCGCCGTCATCACGGCATTGAGCAAATCGTCCAGATCATCGAGGCCAAAGGCTTCTGATCCATGCAGAGATTTGAAAAACCATTTGCGATCAAAAAGGGATGTGATCAGGTCATTGAAAAAAGTCATTTGATGTGCCGGCCTTGATTGCGAGCGGGCAACCCATCACGGGTTATCCTATACCCTAGAGATGGGGTTAGGACAGGTCCTCTTCAAGGATCGTCATTTGCAAGTGATAACAGACTTCACCATCTTCGGTGTCCTTAAAGATGACGCCCATAAAATCACCGTCCATCGTCACTTCGCAGGATTCTTCGGAGATATCGTCTTCGCGAGGACGAAGGCCGATGCCGCTGTTGTTGAATAAGCCGCGCAAGTAAGTTTGAACTTTTAGGGCTTCACTGCTGTTCATAAAGAGTCTCCGTTGGTCGTATCAAACGCTGATAAATCAAGTTAGCATTAACGCGCTGGCGATGCGATCAATTGTTGACCAGCCGCGGCAAATTGTTCAGGTAATCCAGAATATCGCTCAGCCGCGCGCCTTGCCGCAGGTTTTTGCGGCGATCACGAAGAATGAAAAGCCAGCGATCATTGCCCTTGAGGCGTTTTTTCTCAATGGTATAGAGCGGCTGTTCATGGCTGGATCGAAAAATCGAGAAGAACGCCGCGCCTTCCAGATGATCGAGCGCGTAATCTCGCCATTCGCCAGACGCCACCCTTGTCGAATAGGTGTTCAAGATCATGCTCAATTCGCCACGGTTGAAATAGCCCGTCTTTGGCCTTTTCCCGTGGTTTTGTTGTTGTGTCGACCCGTTAATGATGAGCATTGTCGATTAACTGTTGTTTCCTGCTGGTGCATGATTATCTTTTTCTATATGTTGCATGGGATTGACGATATCGGTCAAGTGGGTTTTGCGATACTATCACTTATTGGATCGACATTTTTATAGGGGTTTTATGCCCTGACTATGAGTAGCGAAAACAGGATACGGTCATGAATGACATCATCACTGAAATTAATCAGGAATTGCGCGAAGAACGCGGACGGGCGCTGTGGAATAAATACGGCATCTATGTGATCGCCGCGGTGATCGCTATTGTGATCGTGGTTGCTGGCCGTCAAGCCTATGTCAGTTATGAACAAAACGCCCGCAACAACGCCGCCAATGCCTATATGGCCGCGCTTGAACAAGAAGGCACATCAGCCCTTGATGCGATTGCGGGTCAAGGCGGGGAAGGCTATCCCATGCTGGCGCGGTTTTCCGCCGCCGCTCGCCTTGCTGAGGCAGGGGATGCTGGCGCTGAGGCCGCTTATATGGCGATCGCCAATGACGCGACCCTAGACGGTATTTATCGTAATGCTGGGATGATCATGGCGGTGATGAACGCTGGGGCGGAGACTTCCGTGGATGAGAAAATCACCCGTATCGCCAGCATCGCCAACGCGCCAGGACCATGGCAAAACCTCGCGCTTGAAATGATGA
>CAJXME010000229.1 GCA_913056245.1 uncultured Alphaproteobacteria bacterium
CGGGTTCCAGAATCCCGGCGTGGCCAAGGACCTGTCGCTGGTGGTGGTGGATGCTGCGCGCGGCTTCGGCAATGGCCGCTGCCTGCCCGCCGGCCCGCTAAGGGAGCCGGTCGCCACGGGTCTGGCGCGGGCGGATGCGCTCATCTCCATCGGGGATCCTGACGCTCAGACCCGCTTTCAGGCACAATGGGCGCAAACCCTGCCCACCGCCCTGCCCCACCTGACCGCCCGGTTGGAGCCGCTGCAGACGGGGATGGTCTGGCAGGGCCTGCGCGCCATCGCCTTCGCCGGGATCGGCCACGCTCTGGACGAGTTCGACATCGCCATCCTGGGCGCCTTCCCGCAGCGCGTCTTCGGCATCATGGGCAACGAGACCCTGATCGCCATCCCGCTGTTCATCTTCATGGCCTCGATGCTCGAGCGTGCCGGCATCATCGAGGAACTCTATGACATGGTCTACAAGCTGCTTGGCGGTCTGCGTGGAGGTCTCGCGATCTCGACCATCATTGCCTCGACGCTGCTGGCGGCCATGTGCGGTGTCATTGGTGCAACCGAGGTCACCATGGGCCTCATCGCGCTGCCCGCCATGGTACGACGGAACTATCACCCGACGATCGCCTGCGGATCGATTCTCGCCGGCGGCACGCTCGGTATCCTGATTCCGCCCTCGATCATGCTCGTCGTGATGGGGCCGGTGCTGCAGATTCCGGTGACCGACCTGTTCGCTGCGGCGATTATTCCCGGCATCATGCTCGCCGGCATGTATGCCGCCTACGCGCTGATCCGGTGCTGGCTGAACCCGTCGCTCGGCCCGACCCTGCGCGAGGAAGACCAGCCCTTGACCTCGGACCATTACTGGCTCGAGGCCATTCTGGTGATCGGTTCGATCGTGACCTTCTTCACATTGATCGTGATGGCGTTCTCCGGATCGCTTGCCGGGTATTTCCCGTTCTCGTCGCTGGTCATTCCGCTGGCCTGGATGGCGATCATGTTCTTCGGGTCGCGCTGGATTCGCGACGCCAAGCCGTCGGGTTTCTTCTTCTCGGACCTCTGGTACGAGTTCTTCATGGGGCTGGTGCCGCCCTCG
This sequence comes from uncultured Alphaproteobacteria bacterium, assembly GCA_913056245.1. Taxonomy (GTDB): domain Bacteria; phylum Pseudomonadota; class Alphaproteobacteria; order Puniceispirillales; family UBA1172; genus JAGWAQ01. The sequence goes on from CAJXME010000229.1 coordinate 1,088, forward strand.
GCGCTGGTGGCCTTTGCCCTTGGCTCGATCCTGTTCGGGTGGGCAACGCCGACCGAAGGAGCCGGATGCGGCGCGTTCGGGGCGCTGTTGCTGAGCCTTGCCTATCGCAAGCTGTCGGCGAGGATGTTCTATGACGCGCTGATCAAGACTCTCGAAATCACTGTCCTGATTCTGTTCCTTGTCGCGGCGTCGAACTTCTTCGGCGCCGTGTTCTCGCGGCTTGGCACGCCGATGCTGCTGACCGAGTTCCTTCTGTCATGGGACATTTCGGTAACCTGGATCCTGCTGATCATCATGGCGCTGATCTTCCTTCTGGGATGGCCGCTGGAATGGGTGCCGATCGTGCTGATCATCGTGCCAATTCTGATCCCGGTTCTGGTCAAATTGGATATTAACCTGACTTGGTTTGGTATTTTGGTGGCGGTCAATCTGCAAACGGCGTGGCTCAGTCCGCCGGTGGCGTTATCGGCCTATTTCCTCAAAGGCGTTGTGCCGGAATGGGATTTGAAGGACATCTATTTGGGCATGATGCAATTCATGGTGATTCAGGTGATTGGCCTGATCCTGATCTTCATCTTCCCAGAGATTGCCTTGTGGTTGCCTGAATATATTTACGGCAGCAAATAAGCCTGTTGATGGATTGCCCTGTTGAAGGATTAATAGTGAAGGATTAATCGAATGAAAGCCTTGATCTATACCGCCCCCCTTGAATCGCGTTTTGGGGAGGTTGATGCCCCAGAACCGAGGGCAGGGGAGGTGGTGGTTGACCTCGCCTTCTGCGGGATTTGCGGCTCCGATATGCACGCTTGGCATGGGCATGATGATCGGCGTATTCCGCCGCTTGTCCTTGGCCATGAAGCCGTTGGCACGGCTCAATCGGGACGTTTGGAAGGCCAGCGGGTGGCGATCAATCCTTTGATGACCTGCGGGCAATGCCCGGCGTGTTTGCGCGGCGCGACTCATCTTTGCCCGGAACGCGAAATGATTGGGATGCGCCGCCCCGGGGGATTCGCTGAATCCGTGGCGATTTTAGAAGACAATCTTTTTGCTTTGCCCGAAGGGTTGAGTTTTGCCGATGCCGCTTTGGCGGAACCTTTGGCCTGCTGTGTTCACGCGGTGCGGTTGATGACCATGGATTACGCCGCGGATAAAGACCAGCGCATGGTGGTTTTGGGCGGCGGTGCGATTGGGCTGTTATCGGCTATGGCGGCGGCGGCTCAAGGCTATCGGGATATTTGGATTGCTGAAACCAACCCCTTGCGGCGCGATATGCTGGGGCAATGCGTCAAGGCCACGCCTTACAATCCCATCGATGAAAAGCCCGAAGGCAAGCCCATCATGATGATCTTGGACGCCGTGGGAACAGGCATGACGCGCAAAGCGTCAACCGCGCTGATCGCCCCCGGCGGTATGATCGTCCATATTGGCTTGCAGGATAATGAGCCGGGGCTAGACACCCGCTACCTGACCTTGCAAGAAGTCACTTTCAAAGGCACGTATTGCTACACCAATGCGGATTTTGCCGAAGCCCTTGATCTCTTGGCGTCAGGTAAAATCAGCGGCGAAGGCTTTACGGAAATTCGCCCCTTGGCTGATGGCGCTTCGGGCTTTCTCGATATCCATAACGGCAAAGCGCCGCCAAAAATTATTCTGAATACCGATTGCTAGATTGGCGCGGTCACCAGACCCGCGGAAAGGAAAACAAATGCAAAAATCACTTGTTCAACTAGGCCTGTTTGTCTTGACCATGATGATGGCACTAACAGGACCCGCGAAGGCTGATTTTTTGACAGGCAATGACCTTCGGCTTTATTGCGCCTCGCAAAATCCGACCGATGACGCGATTTGCATTGTCTATATTACCGGTGCGTTTGATGCCTTCACCACCAATGATCTGATCGCTCAAAAAACCAACGCCAGCGAAGCGCAATTTTGCCCTCCTGAAGACGTTGATCCTGAACAATTGAAAGCCACCATGGTGGCCTATCTTGAACGGGACGAAACCAATCTCGATTTTGCCGCGACCTTGTTGGTGCTAGGCGCCATGACCGATGCCTATGGCTGTAAGCCTTAACCTGATTGCTTCTTCTTATCGAACCTTAGACCGAT
>CAJXME010000230.1 GCA_913056245.1 uncultured Alphaproteobacteria bacterium
TATTTGGTATTTGATTCAACTACTAGCACTAAAATTGCTTGACAAATAAAAAAAATAAAAATAATATGGGTGCATGATGAACGAAACATTCAATCTTGACCATCACATTCTTTCACTGCTTCAAGACGAGCCGTTCTTTGCTGCTCTGTCTCGTCGCATCGACAAGACCGCGAGCACCGCTGTCCCGACTGCTGGCGTCCGTGTCAACCCGCACACCGCCCAGTTTGAGTTGCTTTACAACCCTGAGTTCATGGGCGCGCTCAAGGACGAGCATCAGCTTGGCGTCCTCGCCGACGGCCAGCACCTTCTTGACCCCGTCCTTGACGTGATAGGCCACCACCGATGGCTCGGACAGGATCACTCCACGCCCCTTGACGTAGACCAGTGTGTTGGCGGTGCCCAGATCGATTGCTAGATCGGCAGAAAATAAACCACGGATGGCGTTTAGCATTCGTTTTACCGTATAACGGCCCCCTGATAGGCGTTGCAGTCCTTAACCCTTTAATTCTAGCGGAAAATTAAGATTACAACAATATGTGCTTTGGGAAAGTCCCATTCAGAGGTTTTAACCCACAAATGTGGCTAAATCCAGCACGATCACCGATTTTGTCGATAACCGTGCTGGATTTGTATTTTTCATCTCCCATGAGGCATAGGAGCGATGGGGTCGATTAGTTTTTCGACTTGTCCACAAGGCGGTTTGCGCCAATCCAAGGCATCATACCGCGCAGACGTTCGCCCACTTCTTCGATCGGATGAGCGGCGTTGCGGCGACGCGTTGCCTTAAAGCTCGACTGGCGGGCTTTGTTTTCCAGCATCCAATCACGGGTAAAGCGGCCGGATTGAATATCGTCAAGGATGCCGCGCATCGCTTCACGGGTTTCATCGGTGATGACGCGTGGACCGGAAACATATTCGCCATATTCCGCGGTGTTTGAGATTGAGTAATTCATGTTGGCGATGCCGCCTTCGTAAATGAGATCAACGATCAGTTTCACTTCATGCAAGCACTCAAAATACGCCATTTCTGGGTCGTAACCAGCGTCCACCAAGGTGTCGAAACCTGCTTTGATCAATTCAACCAGACCGCCACACAGCACTGCTTGTTCGCCGAAGAGATCGGTTTCACATTCTTGACGGAAGGTGGTTTCGATCACGCCAGAACGGCCACCGCCGATAGCGGAAGCGTAGGACAAGCCCACATCATGCGCGTTGCCAGAAGCGTCTTGATGCACTGCCAGCAAACAAGGCACACCGCCACCTTTCTGGTATTCGCCGCGAACCGTATGGCCAGGGCCTTTCGGGGCGACCATGATCACGTCAACATCGCTCGATGGCACGATCAGGTCGAAATGAACATTCAAGCCATGGGCAAAGGCCAACATTGACCCTGGGCGCATCTTGCCGTGAATGTCTTCTTCATAGATTTCAGCCTGCAATTCATCAGGCGTCAGCATCATCAGCACATCGGCCCAAGCGGCGGCTTCAGAAACCGTCATCACCTTAAAGCCAGCGGCTTCGGCTTTCGGGCGGCTTGATGAATCTTCGCGCAGGGCAATCGCCACTTCTGGCACGCCGCTATCTTTCAGGTTTGCGGCATGGGCATGACCCTGACTGCCGTAACCGACGATACATACTTTTTTGGTTTTAATCAGATTAACGTCGGCATCCCGATCGTAGTAAACGCGCATGAGTCTTCTCCTTAGGGTTTATAAGGCGTTATGGTAGAGCAACATCACGGCTGGACGCGATGGGCATATCAGCGACAGCACCTCTTGATATAGCAGAAACACCGGTTCGTGATACTTCTACTTGACCGAGAGAGGACATCAAGTCAACAAATGCTTGCACTTTTGAGCTGCTGCCTGTGATTTCAAAAACAAAGGACGTCAAGGTGCTGTCCAATGTGCGAGCGCGGAACGTATTGGCGATCCGCAAGGCTTCGATCCGTTCTTCACCGGAATTCACCATCTTCACCAGCGCCAATTCGCGTTCAATATGCGCGCCATCGCTGGTCAAATCTTTCACCGCGTGAACCGGCACGATCCGCGCCAATTGCGCTTTGATCTGCTCAATCACCATCGGCGTGCCGCGGGTGACCACCGAAATGCGTGAAATTTCATGCACCGGATCAATTTCCGACACGGTGAGGCTTTCAATATTATAGCCGCGCCCGGAAAACAGACCAATCACCCGCGCCAAAACGCCAGGTTCATTATCCACGAGCACGGAGATGGTATGCCGTTGTTCTTTTTCTGTCATGGTCATCTTCCTTAAACCAATACCATGCCTTCTTCAGACACAGGCGCGTCGGCTTTATCCTGAGGGCCGAGCAACATTTCATTATGGGCAGCGCCCGATGGGATCATGGGGAAGCAATTTTCTTCCTTGGCGACACGGATATCCGCCAGCACCGGCCCATCATGGGCGAGCATGGCATCAATCACGCCATCAAGATCACCCGTGGTTTGAGCGCATAGCCCTTTCATGCCAAAACTATCGGCCAATTTCATGAAATCCGGCAGTGAATCCGAATAGCTTTCGGAATAACGGCCGCCATGGATCAGTTGTTGCCATTGGCGCACCATGCCCATCCATTCGTTGTTGATGATGAACATCTTCACCGGCAGGTTGTATTGCCGAAGCGTGGAAAGTTCCTGCATATTCATCATGAACGAGGCTTCACCAGCGATATCAATCACCAATTTATCGGGATTGCCGATCTGAACGCCCATCGCCGCGGGCAAGCCATAGCCCATGGTGCCGAGCCCGCCGGAGGTCATCCAACGGTTGGGCTGCTCAAACCGATAATATTGCGCCGCCCACATTTGGTGTTGCCCCACTTCGGTGGTGACATAAGCGTCCACGTCTTTGGTCATTTCCCAGAGGCGGTGGATCGCGTATTGCGGCTTGATGATATCCCCTGATTGATCAAAGCCAAGGCAATTGATCGCTTTCCAAGCGTTGATTTTGCCCCACCACGCGTTCATCGCGGCGGCATCAGGCTTGAATTTGATCCGCTTTAATTCTTTAATCAGCAAATCCAACGCCCGGCCAGCATCGCCAATAATCGGCAGATCGACCTTGATGTTTTTGTTGATCGACGATGGGTCAATATCGATATGGATTTTTTTCGAGTTCGGCGAAAACGCATTGGTGCGCCCTGTCACCCGGTCATCAAAACGAGCGCCA
>CAJXME010000231.1 GCA_913056245.1 uncultured Alphaproteobacteria bacterium
TGATCGCGGCGGCGGATGGCGCGGTGGAATTCACCACTCTGCAACCCGCGGGCAAACCCGCCATGTCTGGGCGCGATTACCTTAATGGGTATGCTTTGCCTCAGCGCATTTATCGCAGTGACGCGGCGGATGATGCAGAGATGCAAGGAGGTGATGATGCCTCGGTTTAAGATCACCATCGAATATGACGGCACGGGGCTGGTGGGCTGGCAACGCCAAGACAATGGCCCATCGGTTCAGGCGGCGCTTGAAGACGCGGCTTCGGCGATCATTGGCCATCGCGAGGATGTCTTGGTGCAAGGCGCTGGCCGCACCGATGCAGGCGTTCATGCTTTGGGGCAAGTGGCGCATCTTGATTTGGATCGATCCTTTGACGAGAAAAAATTACCGCTCGCCTTGAATGCGCATTTGCCCCCCAGCATTCGGGTGTTATCGGCGGCTTTGGTGGATGATGACTTTCACGCGCGCTTCAGCGCCATTGGCCGGTCCTATCGCTACCGCATCCAGACGCGCCGTGTGGCCTCCGCCATCAGCCGCGGTTTTGTTTGGCATGTCGGCCAAGACCTTGACCAAAGCGCCATGGAAGAAGCGGCGGAACGGCTGATTGGCAAGCATGATTTCACCAGTTTCCGCGCCAGTTATTGTCAGGCCAGATCACCGATTAAAACCCTTGATGTGCTGCGTTTTGAGGCGGAAGAAGATGGGCTTGCCTTGATCGCTGAAGCGCCGTCTTTTTTGCATCATCAAGTCCGGAATATCACGGGCACGCTGGTGCAAGTCGGTCTAGGGAAATGGACGGCCAATGATGTGAGTGAGGCTTTGGCGGCGAAATCACGGCCTGCGGGGGGACCCACCGCCCCGCCAGAAGGGCTTTACCTGACGGCAGTCACTTACCCCGGGTAAGGTGACACCCCGGGGGGCAAAATCTGATGAATATAGGTGATGATCAGAATGCCCGTGATCATCTCAAAAATCATCGCTAAGATCACCATGCCCGCGCCTTTCCAGCCGCTTAAAAGCGATTGGTTGGCCACTGACCACGATGCCCAGATCATCCAAAGCGCAAAAGGGAAGATCAGCAATTGCAAAGAATTGGCGTCCATAAAACCCGCCAGCAAGGTGATGGTCATCATCAGCAAAATGCGAAGATTGCCCACCCATGTGAAGGCGGTGATGAAGGATGGGAACCGTTCCTTGATGCCCATTCGCGACAGCACCGCTTGGCTGACCACGGGAAAGGCAAGGGTATCAATGATCGAAATCAAGGCAAAGGTCGTCAAGGTCGAGGCTTGAAAGACGCCCATCACCAAAGCGCCGTTAAACATCGTCACCAAAAACCGAAACCACAGCGCTTGCCATACCGCCCGCGCGTCTTGCGGATGGGCGGCGGTGTCCAGCGGATGCACCTGGCGGACGGACAGTTTTAATCCGTAAGCGATGCCGGTGATGATGGCGCCAAAGCCTGGAGGTGCTGGGATCATATCACGCCTCAATCGCCGCGTGATGATCATCAAAATACCGCCGCAGCATATGGCCATAGACTTCGGTCAAGAGGTCAAGGTCTTCGGTGCTGGTATGCTCATCGGTTTGATGCATGGTCTGGCCGATTAAGCCAAACTCAACGACATCGGCAAACGCCGCGATGAACCGCGCATCCGATGTGCCGCCAGAGGTGGATAAGGCGGGGGTGCGGCCTGTCGCCTCTGCGATGGCGCGGGTCATGATATCGGTAAACTGGCCCGGCGCCGTAACAAAAGGATCAGCGCTGGCAAACCATTCGGCAGACCAATCACCGCCCACACTATTGAAATGTTGGGTCAGCCAATCTTTCAGGCTATCGACGCTGTGATCCGAAGAATAACGAATATTGAACTTCGCCACCGCTTGTTGCGGGGTTACGTTCCGCGCCGGATTGCCCGTGTCAATGCTGGTGATCGCGGCGGTGCTGGAGTCCAAATGATCATTGCCTTGGTCGATCTCAACATGAGCCACCGGCTCAAGCATGGCCATTAAGCGCGGCAAAGGATTGTCGGCGCGATGCGGATAAGCGGCATGGCCTTGACGGCCTTTGACGGTCAATTCGCAAGACAGAGACCCCCGGCGGCCATGCTTGATCATATCGCCAATCGCGTCAGGGTTGGTCGGCTCACCCACCAAGAACGCATCAGGCATCAGGTTTTCAGCCGCCAGCCAATCCAGCACAGGCTTCGTGCCATGGATCGCGTCCCCTTCTTCATCACCGGTGATCAACAGGCTGATCCGCCCTTGCGGGTGGTTCTGTGCGATGTAATCACGGGCGGCGATCACAAAAGCCGCGATCGCGCCTTTCATATCCACCGCCCCGCGGCCAAAGAGACGGCCATCTTCGATGATCCCGCCAAAGGGATCATGACGCCAATCTTGGGCATCGCCGGGCGGAACAACATCGGTATGCCCGGCAAAACAGAAATGCGGATCACCACTGCCATAGACCGCAAAGAGATTGTCGATGCGATCGGATTTCTCGCCAAAAGGCAGGCGATGACAGGCAAAACCAAGGGCGGATAACTCCCCCTCCAACAGGTCAAGCGCCCCCCCTTCCGCTGGCGTCACAGACGGGCAGCGGATCAGTCGAGCGGCAAGATCATGGACAGGAGGAGAAGATGTCATAATGCCTCTTTAATCGCGAAGCAGATCATTGATCGAGGTTTTCGAACGCGTGCGTTCATCCACCTGCTTAATGATCACCGCACAAGACAGGTTCGGGCCGGGGGTGCCATCCGGCAAAGGCTTGCCGGGCATCGAGCCGGGAACAACCACGGAATAGGCTGGCACACGGCCGATATGGACTTCACCTGTATCGCGATTGATGATTTTGGTGGAGGCGCCAATGAAGACCCCCATGGACAAAACCGCGCCTTCTTCGACCACCACGCCTTCGACCACTTCAGATCGGGCGCCGATAAAGCAATTGTCTTCGATGATGACAGGGCCAGCCTGCAAAGGCTCAAGGACGCCGCCAATGCCCGCGCCGCCAGAAAGATGGACGTTTTCACCAATCTGCGCGCATGACCCCACGGTTGCCCAAGTGTCGACCATGGTGCCGCTGCCGACATAAGCGCCAAGATTAATGAAGCCGGGCATAATCACCACGCCAGGGGCAACA
>CAJXME010000232.1 GCA_913056245.1 uncultured Alphaproteobacteria bacterium
CAAGTAGCCCCTTGGCTTTTTTGTCATGCGACCAAAAGAAATGCCCGTCACCCACTGGTTTGTAGGAGACTTTTACTGAAGGATTTGATCTATCCATTTTGATGCTCCCTTAACAAATAAATGTGCAATGTACACATTTTCCATGACCCCTATATAGCAACAAAAGGTTAATAAAACATTAACCCAAAAGTATAATTTTCAAAAAAGTTATTAATTCAAACCTGCCAGCATCATGGCTAAATACAATATTCTAAAAATACGCGCCGTAGTTAAAACCGCCCCAGTGGTTAAACTGAAGCGGTCTGTGATGCTTTCAATTGGATGACCCATCAACAGATAGTTTGTGTATATAATCACCCCTCATGTACTCAACCCCCTTTGGCACACTCGGGGTGTATCACTCATATAGATATGGTGATAATCGCTAAGGTATTCAAATCACGATTGCGTGATCATTAAGAAAGGCAAAAGTGCAAACACCCTAATGATATTATTCTGTAAAATATTGAAAAGATGGCGATTCCGGCAGGACTCGAACCTGCAACCTGCTGATTAGAAGTCAGCTGCTCTATCCAGTTGAGCTACGGAACCGTAAAACCCTTATAACAGAAAACCATTGACGATGCAGGGGGCAATTGCATCAGGCCATAGGAGAAACAAAGTTGAGGATTAATGCGTCCAAGCCTGACGGCGACCGGCAGCGAAATTATCCGCATAGGCGCGCAATTTGGTGCGGCGTGAGCCTGTGCGGATAACGTGATAATCAACCCCCATCTTTTCCGCATAGGCAATGGCGTCTTCTTTGCTGGCGAATTTGAGATGGATCGTGCGTGTCGTATCGGAAGACGATTGCCAACCCATCAAACGATCGGGAAGCGCCGCGTCATGACGTTCAAATTCAAGCACCCATTCGGTTGATTTCGACCGCCCGGATTGCATGGCGGATTTAGCGGGCTGATAAATACGAACGGTCATGGTCATTCCCTCAATACTGAACGGCATTAATCTATCACGTCTTAGCAAAACACCAAACAAGGTTCACGCGAAAACGTAACCAATAATGCAGAAATATTATTTTGGGGAAATGGTCGGAGTGGAGAGATTCGAACTCCCGACCCTCTGGTCCCAAACCAGATGCGCTACCAGGCTGCGCTACACTCCGACAAGAGTTATTTATCCATTGATGGCGATGAAATCAAGCCTTCATTCTCTTCATCAGCACTTTTTTTGAAGTGAGGATTTGTTGGCTCTATGGCCAGATTAAAATCGTATCCTGCCCTAAGCCCAACCGTTCGGTTTCGCCCGCCAAGATTTCCAAGGCGTATTGCGCGGGCAAGCCAGATGGCAGACCTTTGGTGGAAAAGGGAGTGGTGGATAATTGACTGCTGACCCAGCGGCCTTCCGCGTCAAAAAACAAGATGTCTAAGGATAGCGGTGTGTTTTTCATCCAGAACGAGCGGGGGTATTCATCGTCAAAGACAAACAGCATCCCCTGCCCGGGCTTGATGTCTTCACGCCCCATCAATCCTTCTGCGCGTTCAATGGGATCATCGGCGATCTCAACATCAAGATAAACGTGATCTGTTGGCGTTTTCAGAAGGATGCGGGTTTGGTCTGCATAAAGGCTTGGCGAGGATAAAATCGCCAATAGGATCAGGATTGCCCTAACCCAAGGCCGCATAAACCACCACCAACACCATGCCCAAGAGCAACACCTGCACAATCGCCGCCGGCCCAGGGATCACCGGCCCTGAAATCGGATGATCCGACGCTTGCCGTGTCAGGCGGAAGATCGCCTTGGTTAAATCAATAACCGCCGCTTCCAGGGCACGGACGAAAGCAAACCCGAAAGAGAAGATCGGCTTTAAGACCCAAGGCGCTAACCGGCGATAGAACCAATCGCTGTTCAATACCGTTGAGCGAATTTCCGGCGGATAAAAACCAAACCGCATCAGCACCACGAAAGCCAGCATCGCAAAGACCAGCAATTCCAATTGCCCCACCACGTGACTGCCATCATAGGGCTGGTAATCCATGGCATAAGGTAGGATTTGATAATAAACCCCGGGCAGAACACCAATCCCAATGCAAAGCGCGCTTGCAATACCCATGGCGATCAGCATATTGACGGGCGCTTCTTTCACTTTATGGCCACCATCATGGCCGAAGAAAGTAAAATACGGAATTTTAATGCCGGAATGTTCCAACACCCCAGCCGATGCCGCCAACAGGATCATATAGATCACCACCAAACCTTCATAGCCCAGCGTCGACATGATGACGGCTTTCGCCACAAAACCGCTGAACAACGGGAAAGCGGAAATCGACATCGCGCCGATGATACAAAAGACCATGGTATAGGGCATGGATTTATAAAGCCCCCCCAATTCTGAGGCTTTCGCCGTGCCGACACGATGCAACACCGCCCCCATGGACATAAACAACAGCGCTTTATAGATGATATGGGCAAAGGCATGAGCAACCGCGCCATTGATGGCCAATTCACTGCCAATGCCAATCGCGACAATCATGAAGCCCAACTGGTTGTTAAGCGAATAGGAAAGCACGCGCCGAAGATCGTTTTCAATGACGGCAAAGAAGACGGGAAAGGCCGTCATCGTGGCGCCAATCCAAATCAAATAATCCGTGCCAGCAAAGCCACGCGCAAACGCATAAACCGCAAGTTTCGTGGTAAAGGCCGACAGCATCACCGTGCCTGTCACAGTCGCCTCCGGATAGGCGTCCTGCAGCCAGGTGTGAAGGAACGGGAACGCCGCCTTGGCGACATGGATAAGCGTCGTCCCGCGTGGCGCAACGCCGAGCATGACGTAGAGCAGCAGCCCGAACGGCGGCGTGGTACCGGCCATTTCGATCGTGATCAGGACGAACAGGCCGAACCAGATTAAGTCGAATTGCAGTGCGCCCGCCAGCGGAAAGAAGATCGGCACCGTGATCAGCATCATTGATGTCGCGTCCATGAACATGCCCAGCAGGATCAACACGCAGAACATCAGGAACAGGATCATGAAGGGCAGGAAGTTGTAGGTCAGGCCGGCGATCACCGCGAGGCCGGTGTTGAGGATGCGGTCCTGGGGCAGCACGCTGAGTGCGTTCAAGAAGCTGGTGATGGGGCCCTCGTCGGCC
>CAJXME010000233.1 GCA_913056245.1 uncultured Alphaproteobacteria bacterium
TGCGGCAGACTTCAAAGCGCTTGCCAAAGTCTTCACATGCCAAATCCAAATTTAATTACGGCGATAACACCCCAGAAAAAACAGAAAATATGCGATCTTCTTCGCCGCTAAACCCCGCTCGCAAAAGCGTCAGGCTAAGATGCGCCATTTGATTGGAAACCCCAGCATAAATATTGCGCACCGTGCCGCCTTCGAGCATGGTTTTACGGCTGGTGGCCAAGGTCAGGCTTGATGCGATATTGATCAGGTTGATGACGTCCTTCGCGGCAAGGTTTTCGAGCGCGGCTAAGCCCGCCGCCGCGCCAATCCCGCCCCAAGTGCCATGAGGGTGCATGGTGCTGTTCAATTGCGTGGCCAGCCCCGTGCGGGCGGCGATGTCGTAGCCCAAAATAAAAGCCAGCAAGAAATCTTGGCCTGAGACTTTCTTGCCGGTCTTGCTATATTGTTCCGTTAAGGCAAAGAGGGAAGGTAGAACATGCATCCCCGGATGGCCTTTGGCGAATTGATGCCCTTCATCCATTTCCAGCACCGTTCCCGCCGCGCCATTAACAAGGCTGGCGGTGGCGCAATCGGCTTGTCTTGATAGGCCATAGATAGACGGATGCCCTTGATTATGGCGTCCGTCATGGCTTCCGTTATTTTGATCGCTCATGGCCTTGGCAAAATCTTGCATTCCTGCCTCTGCCATGCCGCCAATCATGGCCGCGATCGAGTCCGCTAGTATCAATTTCGCAGATTCAATCGCCTCACGGGGAATATCGGAAGGTTTTGTTTTAACGATAAAATCAGCAAAAGTATGAAGTGATGGCGGCATGATCACCCCTGAATATGGATCGATAAATCGTTCATCTTTTATTTTTACCTTGGACAGACGGTTAATTTTGATCTTTAATTTATTAGAAATATTCTATGTTGATAGTAACATATATGAATAGGGAGCGAATAATGAAGAATAAAACAACCTACACCACCCCTTCACGCCGGACGTTTATTGGCGGCTCAGCGGCTACGATTGCTCTGGCTTCAGGTCTTTCCATGCCATGGATCGCCAAAGCCGCGGGCAATGTTAAAATTGGTTTGATTCATCCGGCCACAGGATGGGCTGCATACCCAGCCGCGCAATTGCGTTATGGCGCCCAGATGGCTATTGCTGATATCAACGCCGCTGGCGGGATTAAATCGATGGGGGGCGCACAACTCGAAGCACTGCTTGGCGATTCCCAAACAAAGCCTGAAATTGGCGCCGCTGAAGTCGAAAAAATGAACGAAGCCGGTGTGCACGCGATCCAAGGCTGTTACCAATCTGCTGTGGGTCTTGCAGCTTCCGCGGCGGCTGCGAAATACAACATTCCGTTCTCTGTTGATGTCGGTGTGTCCGATAAATTGGTTCAGCGCGGCTTGCCAAATGTCTTCCGTATGGCGGATGGCTATGGCCGAATTGCCAAGGATGCGGCCACTAATCTTGGTGAAATCAATAAATTGGCTGGCGGTCCCGCGAAATCAGTGGTGATTGTTCACGAAGAATCCGAATTCGGCACCGGCACGGCAAAATTGATGACCAATGCCCTCAAAGAACATAACCTTGAGGTGATTGACACCATCAAACACGCCAACCCAACCCGGAACTTCGACAATATCGCCTTGCGGATCAAATCGGCTAAGCCTGATATCATCATGCCGATCAACTATCCGGGTGAATATGTGTTGCTGGCCAAAACCTTGCGTCAACAGCGTGTTGATTTCATGGCCAGTTATTCGGTTCTTGGTGGCGGCTTCAACTTCAAGTTTGTTGATGATTTGCCTGAAATCGCTGAGAACATGATCGACGTGAACCACTGGTACAACCCAAGTTCAGCCTCTGGTAAAGAGATGCGCGCTCGCACTGAAGCCGATGGCCTCTACTTCACCTTTGAAGTTTATTGCGCTTATATGTCGGTGATGTTCCTAGCCGATGGTTTTGAACGTGCCGGCACCACCGATAAAGAGGCGGTGAACGCGGCGCTGGCAACGTCAGAACTAGACGTTGATTTCATGCCATATGACAAGACCAAGATGGTCAATGGTCAGAACATGGGTTCACGGGCTGTGGCCATTCAGGCGCAAAAGGGTGATGTGCAGATCATCGCACCATCGGCTTACGCTTCAGCAAAAGCGGTTTTCCCACGCGCTTAACGTCATCTCATTCGGCAGACAACCCCCGTGATTGTCTGCCGCCCTCCTATGCTTTAGTTGTGGTTTAGATCATGCTATCTGCATCTTTAACTATGTTGCCAGCAGCGATCCTTAACGGGTTGATGTATGGTGCTATTTACGCCCTTGTGGCCCTTGGTTTGACGCTGATTTATGGCGTGCTTCATATCATTAATTTTGCCCATGGCGCCATGTTGATGCTGGCGCTTTACGCGGCGTTTTTTCTATTTCATTTGCTCAATATAGACCCTTATATTTCCATCGCGATTGTGACGCCCATCAGTTTTATTTTTGGCTATGTCATCTACCGTTACGGGATTGGCGTTTTGTCCAAAGGCAAGGATCAGAATATTCTGCTGATCACCTTGGGGCTGTCGATCATCATTGAAAACAGCGCGCTGTTCTTCTTTTCAGGCGATCAACAAACCGTCAGTTTATCCTATAGTTACGACGCCCTAGACCTTGGCTTTATGTATTTGTCTTATCCGAAAATCATTTCTTTTGTGGCGGCGCTGATTATTTGCGCCTTGCTCTGGGCGTTGATGAGCCTCACTGATCTCGGCCGCGCCATTCGAGCCGTGGCAAAAGAACGGCAGGGCGCGCGTCTTGTTGGCATCAATGTTGAGCATATTTTCGCCGTAACATTCGGGATTGGCATCGCTTGTTTAGGGGCGGCGGGTTGCATGATGTTGCCGATATTTTATGTCGATCCTTACACCGGCAATATCTTTGTGCTGGTGGCCTTTACCATCGTTGTGCTGGGCGGCATGGGAAGCATTATTGGCGCGCTGCTTGGCGGTTTTATCATCGTCATCACGGAATCAATCGGCGGGTTGTTGTTGGGGGAAAGCCTAGGGCAAATCGGCATTTCGCTGATCTTCATCTTGATCCTGATCTTCAAACCCACAGGCTTGTTTGGAAGTAAAGTCTGATGCAGGGGTTCAGCA
>CAJXME010000234.1 GCA_913056245.1 uncultured Alphaproteobacteria bacterium
TAATCTCGGCGAAGAGATCGACGCCATTCGCGATACCGTTCAGCGCTTTGCCCAAGAGGAAATCGCCCCACGCGCCCATGAAATTGACCAAAGCAATAATTTCCCCCAAGACCTCTGGGCAAAGATGGGGGCTTTAGGCTTGCATGGCATTACCGTCAATGAAGACGATGGCGGCGCGGGCATGGGGTATTTGGCGCATTGCGTGGCGATTGAAGAAATCAGCCGCGCCAGCGCATCGGTGGGATTGAGTTATGGCGCGCATTCCAATTTATGCGTCAATCAAATCGCCCGTTGGGGAACGCCCGAACAAAAATCACAATATTTGCCCAAACTCATTAGCGGTGAGCATGTTGGATCATTGGCCATGTCTGAACCGGGGGCTGGCTCAGATGTCGTGTCCATGAAATTGCGCGCGGAAAAACGCAATGATCGCTTTGTGCTGAACGGCAATAAAATGTGGATCACCAACAGCCCCGACGCCTCAACCCTGATCGTCTATGCCAAAACGGATATGGACGCCGGGCCTCGCGGCATCACCGCCTTTTTGATTGAACGCGACATGGTGGGGTTTTCCGTCGGCGAGAAACTCGACAAATTGGGGATGCGCGGCTCAAACACAGCGGAATTGATCTTTGACGATTGCGAAGTGCCTTTTGAAAACATCCTTGGCGAAGAAGGAAAAGGCGTCAATGTCCTGATGTCTGGCCTTGATTATGAGCGCGTCGTGCTGGCGGCAGGGCCTTTGGGCATCATGGCGGCGGCGATGGATATTGTTGTGCCTTATGTTCATGAACGTGAGCAATTTGGCCAACCGATTGGCACCTTCCAATTGATGCAAGGGAAATTGGCCGATATGTACACCACCATGAACGCTTGCCGGTCTTATGTTTACGCGGTTGCCGCGGCCTGTGATCGCGGGGAGACGACGCGAAAAGATTCCGCGGGCTGTATTCTTTACGCGGCGGAAAAAGCCACCCAAATCGCTTTGGAAGCCATCCAATGCCTTGGTGGAAACGGCTATATCAATGACTACGCCACGGGGCGTTTGTTGCGCGACGCCAAACTTTATGAAATCGGCGCTGGCACGTCGGAAATTCGCCGTATGCTGATTGGCCGTGAATTGTTTAACGAGACCGCGTAAATGACCATCATCACCTCAACCCTTGATCTGAACAGCCCATCGGCGAAAGCCAACCGTGAGGCGTTTCAACCGCATCTTGAGCGTGTTGCAAGCGTTGCCGCAAGAATGATCGCCGGCGGGCCTCAACGATCCCGCGACCGTCATCTGGCGCGGGGCAAACGCTTGCCGCGTGAACGCATCGACGGGCTGATTGATCCCGGCACGCCGTTTTTAGAGATTGGTCTATTTGCCGCCCATAACCTTTATGATGATGACATTCCAGCGGCGGGTCTGATCGCCGGTGTGGGGACGGTATCCGGCCGCGATTGCATGATTGTCTGCAATGACGCGACGGTGAAAGGCGGGACTTATTACGCCATGACCGTCAAAAAGCATCTCCGCGCCCAAGAAATCGCCGAAGAAAACCATCTGCCGTGTTTGTATTTGGTTGATAGCGGCGGGGCTAACCTGCCCAATCAAGATGAGGTCTTCCCTGACCGTGACCATTTTGGCCGCATTTTCTATAACCAAGCGCGGATGAGCGCCAAAGGCATTCCCCAAATCGCCGTGGTGATGGGGTCTTGCACCGCTGGCGGGGCTTACATCCCAGCGATGAGCGATCAAACCATCATCGTTCGCGAACAAGGCACGATTTTTCTCGCCGGACCGCCTTTGGTGAAGCAAGCCACGGGTGAAAATATCGACGCCGAAAGCCTTGGCGGTGGCGATACCCATACCCGGCTGTCTGGCGTCGCGGATTTATTGGCGGAAGATGATGATCACGCGCTGGCATTGGCGCGGCAGATTGTAGGAAATCTGGGGGATCACCACAAATCCATCGGCGATCGCCCCTCAACGCCGCCGCTCTATTCCGCCGAGGAGATGACGGCGATCATTCCCGCGGATACAAAACAGCCTTTTGATATTCGTGAGATCATCGCGCGCATCATTGATGGGTCTGATTTTGATGAATTCAAGCCTCGTTACGGCACGACCTTGGTGACAGGCTTTGCCCGCATCGAAGGCCGGTTGGTGGGCATCCTTGGCAATAACGGCGTATTGTTTTCCGAAAGTTCGACAAAAGGCGCGCATTTCATCGAGTTATGCTGCAAACGCAAAATCCCATTGCTGTTCTTGCAAAACATCACGGGATTTATGGTGGGGTCGAAATACGAAGCCGGCGGGATCGCCAAAGATGGCGCAAAACTCGTCGCCGCTGTCTCCGCCGCCAATGTTCCTAAAATCACCGTGATTGTCGGCGGCTCTTACGGCGCGGGGAATTATGGGATGTGCGGCCGGGCATATGGCCCGCGCTTTGTTTGGATGTGGCCGAATGCCAGAATTTCTGTGATGGGAGGAGAGCAGGCCGCAGGAGTCTTGACGACAGTTAGGCAAGATGGACTCAAGGCCCAAGGTAAACCAGAAATGTCTGAAAAAGATGTCGCCACTTTCCAAGCACCTATTCTTGAAAAATATGAAAAAGAAGGAAGCGCCTATTACTCTACGGCAAGACTTTGGAATGATGGAATCATTGCTCCAGAAGATACCAGAAAAATTCTTGGCTACGCGGTTAAAGTCTCAATGAATAAAAAAATTGAACCAACGAAGTTTGGCGTTTTTAGAATGTAGGAGATTGAGATGAGTTTTATCAGTGTTGAAAAAAAAGATTCGGGAATTTGTTACTTAACTCTAAATCGTCCTGAAATTCACAATGCTTTTGATGAAGTATTAATTAATGAATTAACCACATTTTTTAATGACGTGAGTCGTGATGACTCCGTTAGTGCCGTTGTGATGTCCGGGGCGGGAAAATCATTTTGCGCTGGGGCGGATTTAAACTGGATGAAAAAGAGTGTTGATTATTCCACCGAGGACAACGAACGCGATGCCGCGAAGATGGTTGGGCTCTTCAAATCCATTGATGAATTTCCTGGAGCAGTGGTCGGTACAATTCACGGTGCGACACTCGGTGGAGGCTTGGGTTTACTTTCGTGTTGTGACGTTTCTATCGCAGT
>CAJXME010000235.1 GCA_913056245.1 uncultured Alphaproteobacteria bacterium
GTCTTAGATTTAGGCCGCGATATCATGGCGCTCTTGGCACAAGGCTTAGGGCAATCCCCTAATTTTTTCCGTGCGGCTTACGAAAAACCCTTAGGACGGGGGCAATTGGTTTATTACCCCGCCATGGATGACGCCGATCGCATGGCGCAACGTTTTGGCGCCGCCGCCCATACGGATTTCGGCGTTCTTACCATTTTGATGCAAGATGATTTGGGGGGATTGCAAATTCAAAGCAAGGATGGCGATTGGATCGAAGCCCCACCGATTGCCGATACCTTTGTCTGCAATATTGGTGATCTGCTCCAGATGTGGACCAATGGGCGGCTGACCTCAACCCTGCATCGCGTTATCAACCGAAGCCCAAAAGCGCGGTTTTCCATCCCTGTTTTTTGCGACCCTGCCAGCGCGACGGTGATTAATCCTCAAGATTTTGACGCCTGGGCTTCGGCTGACCTCAGCACCACGGCGGGGGCGTATATCGTCGGCAAGAATCGGAAGAACTTTAACCACTATAAAACCTAGGCCAGGTCAAACCTTGAGGCTCTTGCAGATTTATTTCAGGCGAAAGCCCCATTCATTGACTTTATCCTGCACCGCAAACCAGCCATTGATCACAGGCATGAACCAAGGGTTGCCGTCATAAAGAGGGATGCGCGGCGGCGGGGCATCATAAAAGACGCTGGTCTGATTGCTCATGCCCATGGCCAATTCAGCGGTTTTCTTGCCTAGCCATCTGGCCCAGACCGTGCCAGACCCCGCATAGCCCGCCGAATAAAACACCCCGTTATGCTGAAACATCGATGGCAATTGCCGCTGGTTAAACGCCACATTGCCCAGCCAACAATAATCAATCTTTACGTCGGATAATCCGGGGAGCATATCGACCAATTTGTTTTTCAGAAACGATACGGAACGCCCCGAAGGCTCAAGACTATCAAAACTGCGCGAGCCCAGCAAAATGCGATCTTCATCAGGCACAGGGCGGAAATAAGATGACAATTGCGCGGTGTTGCCATACATCCGCAAGCCCGGCATCAAGGCTTTGACGCGATCACGGCCAAGGTGTTCTGTGACGATGATGCAGGATTGCACGGGCACGATCCGCTGCCGGAGAAAGCGGCCAAAAGATCGGCGCTGGCCGGTATAGCCATTGCTCGCGACGATGACTTGCCGGGCTTGGATACTGCCGCGTGATGTGCGCACCAATTTGGCTTGCGGGGAGGTCTGGCCGTGATCATCTTCGATCGCTTCCACCACAGTTTTAGGAACAATCAGAGCGCCTGAATCTTGGACAACCCGCAACAGCCCTGCAAAAAATTTGCCCGGGTGAAAGCCGCCAATCTCGCGCCTAAGCAAGCCACCATAAAACCGATCGGTGACGATTTCATCATGCACCCGCTCGCGTGGGATCAATTCCACATCATGGCCGGGAATGGCGTTCAACGCATCGCATTGCCGCCCCATTTTATCGTAATCTTTTTGCGACATCGCGCCGTTGAAATGACCAGCTTTGGTGATCTGACATTCGATGCCTTCTTCGGTGCAAAACTTCACCAAATCTGCGCGCGCATCAATGCCTTCGCCATAGACACGATCAGCGTAATCTTGGCCATAGCGTTCGGTCAGAACGGCATGAGAGATGCGGATATGGCCACTGCAAATGCCGCCATTGCGCGTCGATGCGCCAAAGCCGGGATGACCGGCGTCTAAGATCACCACCGACCGCCCTTGACGCGCCGCTGTCAGGCCAGCCGACAAGCCGGTAAAACCTGCCCCCACCACGACCAAATCCGCCGCATGGGGCAAGTGATCCGCCGGCGTGGTGTGTAAGTTTTCTTCAATATCCCACCAATATGAACTGAGTTTCATGGTGTTCCCCTATGGCCATCTTTGACGATGGTTATACCATCAATCTGGGGGGCTGCGCCATATCCTTGCCGCGCCACAACGCAAAAGTCATAAAGCCTTTTTCGCCGATGCGCATAGCATGAGGTTCATAAGCGGAATGGCGGCGGGTTTGGCCTTTGCGGTAAAGCATCGGCGCTTGATCCTGCCCCTCGAAGGTCACGCTTCCTTCCAGCACCAGATAAATTTCTTCCGCCGCGTGCTGGTGCATTGGGTAAATCAGCCCCGCCCCCCAATAGCCGATAAAACCTCGGCATTGATGGCTGATGAACATCCCGTCAGGGCCAAAGAGTTCGATATATCCATAGTGATCCATGAAATCGCGACCCAGATCATCGTCGCGATATGATTGCTTCCAAACCAAATCATCCGCGTGATCTTGCACGGCTTTGATGAGGGGATGCGACGCGCCATAGGCTTTGACCGCGTTAATGGCCGTCTCAGGTTGCTCCTGCGGCACCGCTTGGGGGGCAATGGTTATATCCGTTGGCCATGGCGCAAAGGTCGACAGGGCTGGCGTTTCGCTATGAACCCTCCGCGCTATTTCGAGGATATGCTCCCATGCTTGGTTTTTCGCCTTTAGCATATGTATTCCAGCCGTCTTGTTCATCATCAAAGAGTAGGACAATCAAAGGCTGATGAAAATCTTAAACCGCTGTTTACGACTTGGATAGCAAATCGACATTGCCGCCAGACGCCGTCATATCGCGGCAGAGGTGACGTTCACTGACCAGCCAGACCCCATCGTCTTTTCCGTTGATGATGGGCAACAATCTTGCGGTCGACGCATGGATCATTTGCCGAAGCGCTTGGCCATCAATCTGCCCGTCATTTTCCGTCAGCACCGCGTCCACTTCCGCCATGACGGCCTTGAGATCATCGCTCAACTTATGATCTTCAATGACGGTATTGCCATTTGCCTTCGCCCATTCTGACAGCGCGGCGCGGATGCTGGCGTCGGGATGAACCACCAAGATCGTCCCCCGAGGGATAACATGAAATTCGTTCAACTCTCCATCTGGCCCTGGAAGAACCGATACCCCAAGCTTATTTTGATCCATGGCCTCAACGTTACCCAATTGAAAAGCATTTAGATAACAGCGGCCGCCTGCTTTTGGCCCTGTGCCGGAAAGACCGCATCCCCCGAAAGGCTGGCTGCCCACAACCGCGCCACTCTGGTTGCGGTTGACGTAGATATTGCCGACGTTAATGGCTTCCGTCACTTT
>CAJXME010000236.1 GCA_913056245.1 uncultured Alphaproteobacteria bacterium
ACAGGCGATCGCCTCGAAAATATCCGTGAATTGGTTGATGAAGAGACCTATGGCATTCAGATCGAACGCCGTTTGCCGCTTGAAGTCATTTTTGGCGGTCAGCCGAATGTTGGCCCTAACCTTGACGCGGCAGCGGAAGCGTTGCGGATTCGCAAAGCGCTGGAAGAAGGCGCGGGCATTACCGCAACGCCAACCCCGGCGATTGACCCTGTTGAAGGCAGTTCAATCACCGTTGAATAAATCCTAGGGGGCTTGCGATGGCGGCCATGATCAGACGCTTGCCAGATGTGATCATTAACCAGATCGCAGCCGGTGAAGTCGTTGAACGCCCCGCCAGCGCCGTCAAAGAATTGGTGGAAAACGCCCTTGATGCCAAGGCCAGCCGGATCGATGTTCGCCTCACCAATGGCGGGTTGGATGGCATCATTGTCGATGACGATGGGCTGGGGATGAGCGTCGATGACCTCAGCCTTGCGGTTGAACGTCATGCCACGTCAAAATTGCCTGATGATGATATTGCCTTGATCAGCCATTTTGGGTTTCGTGGCGAAGCCCTGCCATCGATTGGCTCCGTCAGTCATCTAACCATCACCAGCCGCCAAGCCGAGGCTGAGGATGGCTGGTCGATCACCGTTGATCAAGGTCATGTGAAGGCGCCGAAACCATCCCCTCGCCAAAAAGGCACGCGGGTTGAGGTCAGCCGTTTGTTCCAGAACACGCCGGCGCGGCTGAAATTCATGAAAACCCCGCGCACCGAAGCCCTGCAATGCACCGATATGATCAAAAGGCTTGCCATGGCGCATCCCGCTGTCGCCTTTCGATTGTCGGATCAAGATAAGGTGATTTTGGATTTGCCGCCGCGCCTTGATTTGGCCTTAGCGCCGTCAGGGGAAAGCGGCACAGATGCCGCCGCCGCCCGTCTTCGGATGCGGGATATTCTGGGGGGCGGCTTTGCCGATGAAGCGCGCTATTTGAATGCTCAGCGCGGGGCGGTGCGACTCACAGGTTTCATTGGCCTCCCGACCTTCAATCGCCCCACCACAGCGGCGATGCATCTTTTTGTCAATGGCCGGCCGGTGCGCGATCGCCAATGGTTGGGGGCGGTTCGCGCCGCTTATGGCGATACCTTGCCGCGCGGACGCCACCCTGTGGTGGTGCTGTTTTTAGACGTGCCGCCGGAAGATTTAGACGTCAATGTCCACCCCGCAAAAACCGAAGTGCGTTTCCGCGATGCCGGCCTGGTGCGCGGTGTCCATGTTGAACGAGCGCTTCGCAATTGCAATCGCGGTTGGGCTTCTCTCACATATTTCTTCAGCCCATTCGGCGACGGTTGCATCGAGCTCCTCATCTGGAACGCAGATGTTGGCCAGCCCCATCGCTTCAGCTTCCTTTCCGGAATATCGGCGGCAGAGGTACCAAATTTCGCGGGCTTTCTTCTCGCCGACAATGCGCGAGAGATAGGCGGTGCCGAACCCCGGGTCGACCGAGCCCATTTTCGGACCGACTTGGCCAAAGATTGCCGATTCAGAGCAGATGGTGAAGTCGCAGATGGTGGCGAGCACGTTGCCGCCGCCGATGGCGTAGCCCTGCACTCGAGCGATGACCGGCACCGGCACGTCACGAATTGCCGTGTGGAGTTCTTCGACTGGAAGACCGATGGTTCCTCGACCGTCGTATTGCGCATCGTGAACCGACTGGTCGCCACCGGTGCAGAACGCGCGGTCACCAGCACCAGCGAGCACGATTGCCCCAACGTCATTGTTGTAGCCGGCGGAATGGAGGGCGTGAATGAGTTCATCGCACGTGCGGCCCCGGAAGGCGTTCATTACCTCTGGTCGATTGATGGTGATGTATGCGACGAGGTTTCTGATCTCAAATGTGATGTCGGTGTAGTCCATGATGCTCCGTTGAGGTTTTGATGTTGAGTGAGGGTGCCGAGGTGCGAATGTCAGCCAGCCATGGTCAGGCCACCAGAGACACTGATGACCTGTCCGGTGACGAATGAGGCGGCGTCACTTGCGAAGAACATGATCGCTCCAGAGAGATCTTCGGGTTGCCCGAGACGACCGAGCGGAATCGAACGTCGGAAGGCCTCACGAAGCTTTTCTGGGTTGGCTGCTGCATCGGTGACGGTTGCAAGCAGAGCGGTGTCTGTCGGCCCTGGGCAGACAACGTTGAACGTGATGTTGTGGCGCGAGTGCTCCCGAGCCAACGTCTTGGAGAGGGCGACGAGACCAGCCTTGCAAGCGGCGTACACCGATTCACCTGATGACCCAACCCGAGCGGCGTCAGACGAGACGTTGATGATGCGGCCGCCACCATTCTCGATCATGCCCGGGAGTACTGCGTGGTGCATATGGAGGGCGCCGATGAGGTTGATGTCGATGAGGCGTGACCAGTCTTCTGGCTGCGTATCAACAAACGGCACAAAAAGGTCCCAGCCGGCGTTGTTGACAAGGGCGTCGATGGCGCCGAGTTCGCTGTTGACTCGGGCGATGCCGGCGTCAACACTTGAACGCTCGGTGATATCGCAACCGATGGCGATGGCTGTGCCTCCTGCGTTAGTGATGGCTTGCGCAGTGGATGTCGCTGCTGACTCATCGCGGTCAAGCACAGCAACCTTTGCGCCCTCGGTCGCAAACGATGTGCATACAGCCGTACCGATTCCTCCACCGCCTCCGGTGATGACGACAGTTCGGTCGGTAAATCGAGTCATGTTGAGCCCCCTAAGCAAAATATAGAAATTTATAACAAGATCTTGTTATAAATATGTTGAAGCCAACTTAGGGGGTTTTGCGTGTCACTGTCAACAAACATATTGGAACATAACGATCCAGCCTGGTATTCACTTGCAAACCGAATGTTCTTTCGGCTCTACCAATGCGCCAATATTCTGCATAAGACTGGGACGCGCGCGGTCGAAGACGTTGGGGTCCGCGTCCCGGAAGTACCGGTAGTAGGCGCCGACCTGCAGGCCGAACATGTCGACCTCCCAGTTGGCGCTCAGCGCGACGCGCAGCTCCTCCGCGCGTCCCGTCTGAATCACCGCGCCGCTGCTGAACGGCACGCCGAGCGGGTCGTAGGCGCCGAGCCCGCGTGCGTAGCGGAAGAACAGGT
>CAJXME010000237.1 GCA_913056245.1 uncultured Alphaproteobacteria bacterium
AAACGCAGAGCGGTCAAATGATGCCGAGTCTGCGGGTGCTCAAGATGAGGCGCCTGCGATGGGGCCTGCGGCGCGTCAGCTGGTAGAGGAACATAAGTTAGACCCTGCGGCCATCGCCGGTAGCGGTAAGGGTGGTCGAATTAACAAAGATGATGTTTTGGCGCATCTGGCTTCGGTCAGCGCTGTACAGGAGCCCAAGGGAGCCGCCGTATCAGCACCGGCACCGGTGGCGCCATCAGCGCCAGCAGCAACTACTTCGGCTATCGATGTGAGCGGACCTACCAGCGAGCGTATTGAGCGACGGGTGCCCATGACGCGTATGCGAGCTCGTATTGCCGAAAGGTTGTTGTCTGCGACGCAGCAAACGGCGATGCTGACTACCTTCAATGAGGTCGATATGGCGCCGCTGATGCGTTTAAGATCTCAATACAAAGATCAGTTTGAAAAAACCCATAACGGAACCCGTCTCGGCTTCATGGGCTTCTTTGTTAGAGCATGCTGCGAAGCATTAAAGCGTTTCCCCGAGGTTAATGCGGCGATCGACGGTAACGATGTCGTCTATCACGGCTATCAGGATATCGGCGTGGCGGTATCGACCGAGGATGGGCTTGTCGTTCCTGTGCTACGAGACGCCGATTTCATGAGCATCGCTGACGTTGAGGCTGCTATTAGGGATCTTGGCCTCAAGGCCCGCGATAAAAAGCTGACCATAGATGAAATGACTGGCGGTACGTTCACGGTTTCCAACGGTGGTGTATTTGGTTCCCTTCTTTCTACCCCTATTTTGAACCCACCTCAGTCTGGCATCCTTGGCATGCATAAAATCCAAGACCGCCCCGTCGCCGTCAACGGCGAAGTTGTGATCCGACCTATGATGTATCTCGCACTCAGCTATGATCACCGCATTGTGGATGGAAAGGGCGCTGTGACCTTCCTTGTCCGCGTGAAAGAGGCGCTCGAAGATCCACGGCGGTTGTTAATGGACCTCTAAGTCGGTCTGCTGCGATATTTGAATAAAGGAAAAAAAAATGTCAGCATATTATGTTATTGTCATCGGATCAGGCCCGGGAGGGTACGTGGCCGCTATACGCTGCGCCCAACATGGTCTGAAAACCGCCTGTGTCGAGGGTCGTGATACGCTTGGTGGAACCTGTCTGAACGTTGGATGCATTCCCTCAAAGGCGCTATTGCACGCCAGTCATATGTTGCATGAGGCGGAACACAACTTTTCGAAAATGGGTCTGAAGGGTAAAAGCCCCTCGGTAGATTGGCAACAAATGCTTTCCTATAAAGAGGATACCGTGTCCGCCAATACAAAGGGTGTCGAATTTCTTTTTAAAAAGAATAAGATAGATTGGCTCAAAGGATGGGGATCCATTCCGGCCCCCGGACAAGTCAAAGTCGGAGATGAGGTCTATTCAACAAAGAACATCATCATTGCGTCAGGATCTGTGCCCTCCTCCCTTCCCGGTATAGAAATTGATGAAGAAACAGTTGTAACGTCAACGGGGGCGCTCACCCTTTCCAAAATCCCGAAGAAACTGGTGGTCATCGGGGCTGGTGTCATTGGACTGGAACTTGGCTCTGTCTACGCGCGTCTGGGAAGCGAGGTCACCGTTATTGAATTTCTGGATGCGATCACCCCCGGCATGGACAGCGATGTGCAGAAAACCTTTCAACGCACGCTGAAAAAGCAGGGGCTGAAATTCATTATGGGGGCAGCCGTATCTTCTGTTGAAAAACTGAAAACAAAGGCGAAAGTCACCTATAAGCTGCGTAAAGACGAAAGCGAACATCAGCTGGACGCAGATACAGTATTGGTGGCAACCGGACGCAGGACATTCACCGATGGGCTTGGGCTTGAGGCGCTAGGTGTGGCTCTGTCAGATCGCGGACAGATCAAAACAGATGATCAATGGCGCACCAATGTCACTGGCATCTATGCAATTGGGGATGCGATCGACGGCCCAATGCTGGCCCATAAGGCCGAAGACGAAGGCATGGCCGCCGCAGACGTTATCGCCGGTAAGCATGGACATGTGAATTATGGCGTCATTCCTGGTGTGATTTATACGCACCCGGAAGTCGCAAACGTGGGCCTTACCGAGGACGCGCTTATACAAGAGGGCCGCGCGTACAAGGTTGGAAAATTCATGTTCATGGGCAATGGACGCGCCAAAGCGAATTTCGCAACAGATGGGTTTGTCAAACTTTTGGCGGATGCAAATACTGACAGGATCCTTGGGGCGCATATCATTGGTCCCAGCGCCGGAGACCTGATTCATGAAATTTGCGTGGCGATGGAATTTGGGGCCTCTGCCGAAGATCTTGCCCTCACATGCCATGCGCATCCGACCTATTCTGAGGCCGTGCGCGAAGCTGCCCTTGCTTGCGGAATGGGACCGATACATTCCTAAGTGGCAAGAGAAGAGGTCAGTCAGTCAGTCGACAAAAAACCCGCTGCCTGTCTCTTACAGCGGGTTTATCTATTTCAGCACTGTGTACCCAGCTACGTTGGCTCAGGCGCCAAATCTGGATCCCCCGAAGGTTTACCTTTGGGTTTCGTTTTGGGAATTGCTGTTAACGAAGGTGTACCACCGCTTTTTGTGGTGTCGTCTTCGCCGTCGTCTGCTTCTGGATCTTCTCCGCGCATGACGCGTTTGATCTGATCGCCGGTGAGCGTTTCATATTCCAAAAGCCCCTCTGCCAGCCGTTCCCATTCATCCCGTTTTTCAATCAGGATTGCGTGCGCCCGATCATATGCTTCACGGATGAAGCGCCTTACTTCCTCTTCGATCAACTCTTTCGTATTCGCTGAAACGGAAAATCCCGCAGTATTTCCTGAATACCCTTCATGGGCTTCGGAATAATCCACATCACCCACTTTTTCGGACATGCCCCACCGCAACACCATCGCGCGCGCAAGCCCAGAGGCCTGTTGGATATCCCCAGCGGGGCCGTTGGAGACATTTTCCTCGCCATATTTGATGATCTCTGCCGCTTTTCCGGCCATCGTCATGGCGAGCTTTTCTTCACATTCCGATTTATGCCAATTCAAACGGTCAATTTCAGGCAAAGACACAACCATGCCCAAGGCACCACCACGAGGGATAA
>CAJXME010000238.1 GCA_913056245.1 uncultured Alphaproteobacteria bacterium
GGGCGTTACACCGGCGGTCTTTGGGTGGGCAAGTTCCTCAAGACGCATTCCTATCAGAAGGTCATGACCGATGAAGCAGCGGCGATGATCGGCGAATATGGCTCACGGCTCTGTATGTTGGAAGGATTTGTGGGGCATGCCGAACAATGCAATATTCGGGTCAGACGCTATGGTGGCCGCAACATTCCCTATGGCGAAGCGGCGGAATAATCGCTGCCGTCAATTACCCTTCTTTATGAAAAGGGTTTGACAAGCCACACGAGTCTTGGTTTTGATTGAAGTTAACAGATTGACTTCAAAGGATATATCGCTATGTCCGATTATCAAAAGCCATTGAAATGGCAGAATCCCAAGGTCAAACTTTTCCCCCATCAAGTGGGCTTTACCTGTCCGCCGCAAGATTTTGACGCTGCGCCATCGGATTTTATTCGCATGGCGCCGCGCTCGGTGGGGGTGCATGGATGGATGCTCCATGTGCCGGATTACGCGCATCGTCTGGATCAACGCAAACATAATTTTGCGATGCTGGAAGACTTTGTCGAATGCATGGCCAATAATGGCGTCGATGTTTGCGGTCAGGTTGGTTCGAACTGGGTTCACGCCAGCGGCTTAGGCGTCGATGGCATTCGTGATTTTTGCGCCCGTCTTTCCGATGTTTATGAAACGCCTTTCCACATGGCCGGTTACGCCATGGTCGAAGCCTTGCGCGCGATGAATGTGGAAAAAGTCGCGCTCAACGCCTGTTATCATCCGCGTTCGTGGTATCAGGGAACGGTGGGCTTTCTAAAAGAGGCGGGATTTGATGTGATTTGGGCGGGCAATTTTCATGATCAAGGCTGGTTCGCCACCCAAGAGGAGGTGGACGATTGCATCTGGTGTTTTGACGAAGATTTGTTGTGGTCATCCTTTGATTATGTGGCGGAACAAGCCCCTCAAGCCGAGGCTTACTTGATCAATGGGATGAGCAATTATCGCCGCCCGTCCGATGGATTGGCGCAGCGCCCCGTGCATCATGACAAGGCTTTAGAGAATCGATTGGGCAAGCCCATTATTGGCCACGACACGGCGCTTTATTGGCGTCTTTTCAAAACGCTTGGCCTTGCGCCTGAAACCGATCAGGGCCGCTTGCTGTCATCGCTTAAAGAGGGAGGCTGACCATGCATCCGATCATTGCGCTTTGGGCTGTGCCGCGATCAACATCAACCGCTTTTGAATGGATGATGCGGCAACGCGGCGATCTTGACTGTTTGCACGAACCGTTTGGCGAAGCGTGGTA
The DNA here is from genome assembly GCA_913056245.1 of uncultured Alphaproteobacteria bacterium. Taxonomy (GTDB): domain Bacteria; phylum Pseudomonadota; class Alphaproteobacteria; order Puniceispirillales; family UBA1172; genus JAGWAQ01. The sequence continues at coordinate 1,277 of CAJXME010000238.1, forward strand.
TCAGGGGGAAGACCCTCTCTGGCCTCGGTTTCAACCGGGGGATAAAACCACCCCGAACCTGACGATTGAAAGCGTTTGGGAGGCGATCAAGGCCAAGGCTGAAAATGGGCCAGTCTTCATCAAAGATTTTCCCCATTACATCAATCATATGTGGGATGAGGCCTTCCTCAGCCATTTCACCCATGCGTTTTTGATTCGCGATCCCGCTAAAACCCTGACCTCCCTTTACGCGCGCTGGCCTGATTTTGATGAATTGGAAGTCGGCAACCCCGAACAACGCGCTTTGTTTGATTTGGTCTCGGCGCTCAACGGCAAGCGGCCGCCAGTGATCGATAGCGATGATCTGCTGGAAGACCCCCATGGGATCACGGCGGCTTTCTGTGACGCGGTAGAAATACCCTTTATCCCAGAAGCGCTAACATGGCCGGCGGGCGGCGATCCGTCGGAGCATAGTTGGTGGGATGGCGGCTCTTTTCACGCGAATTTAGCGCAGTCAACGGGGCTGACGCCGCAACCACGGAAATATATTGATCTCGAAGACGCGCCGGAACGGGTGCGGCGGGTCTATCGCCGCATGATGCCACATTACCAGCATCTTTTTGATCACCGCCTTAGACCCTGACGCCCAAAAAGGTGCTAGCAGAACGGTGGGGGACAGGAAGCATCAGGCTGAAAATGATAGAAAGTGACGCTTCGTGAGCATTGCATCCATAATTGGTTCGTATAAGATAAAAAATAATGATACAACTAATAGCCCTTCAGAAGATGAATATTGTGGGAAAGGTTATCAATATGACACCAAAGATGGCATCAATGTCGACTCAAGACATCGTTCAGCAAAAAGCAAAAACATCTCCTTTGGTGGCAATTGCCTTTGCCGCCCTTCTTGGATTTGGGATGATCACCATCGCCGGGCATCTGCAGGCGCATACGCTTCATGACGCCGCTCATGACACCCGCCACGCAACCGGATTCCCCTGCCACTAATCGGTTGCCCCTTGCTGAAAGGGACCTGCCATGTTTTCCAGATTGGTTGTAGCCGCGCTCTTTGGTGGGGGCCTCGCCGGTTTATTGGGCGGCATTCTTCAACGTGTTTTTGTTCAGCCCGTCTTATTGCTGGCGGAGCGTTATGAATCAGGCGCGCTTCAGCATTTTGGCGCGGCGGCCTCATCACGTTTTGCCCTTGATTATGGCGCGCTGGATTGGGTGAGAGACGGGTTAAGCCTTAGTTTTTCGATTGTCATCTATATTGGATACGCTTTGATTTTAGCCGCCGCTATGGGCATGGCGATCCAGCGTGGCCATCAATTGACGGTCAAAAAAGGCTTGATCTGGGGCGTCGCTGGCTTTGTCACATTTCACCTCGCGCCGGGGTTCTCCCTGCCGCCGGAAGTGCCAGGGGTGGCCGCTGGGGATATCACATCGCGTCAAATCTGGTGGTTTGGCACCGTTGCTATGACCGGGGCGGGGCTATGGCTGATGGCTTTTCATAATGGCCTTAAAATATACGCGCTGGCGGCGGTGCTTTTGTTATTGCCCCATGCGATTGGCGCGCCGATTCCCGATGAGTTGGCGGGGCCGGTGCCGCCGGAAATCGCGTCTCTTTTTGCCGCCCGCGCGCTTGGTCTTGGGCTGTTGATCTGGGTGTGGCTAGGCGCTCTGACCGCGCATTTCATGACATCGGAAGGTCTGACGTCTTCCCCTTCGTCATCGTGAGGTTTGAATGAGCGTAGCACCTAAATCATCCCGCACCATGGGGCTTGTGCTATTGGCGGCGTTTTTTGGCGCGTTAAGCGGCTTTTTGCTGGCGGCGGGTAATGGCATCACCCTAG
>CAJXME010000239.1 GCA_913056245.1 uncultured Alphaproteobacteria bacterium
GACCACCCTGCTCTCGCGGCCCATCACCTCCCAGGACGACGAGCTGCGCACGGCCGGTCTCGGGGGGCTCTCTCCGGAGGGGGGGACGATTCGCGTGGGCGGTGAGCTGATGCGCTACGGCAGCAGCGAGGGGGGCGGCACGCTCGTCGGCACCGCCCGTCTCGTGCGTCGGTCGGGCGCAAGCCTCGCAGGCGTTCGCTGTGGGGCGGCCGCAGGTGCATCTGCGACTCGTCGTCGGGCCCGGCCGCCGTCCAGACGCGCACCCGCTGGCCGAGCTCGAGCGACTTCACCGGGGAGGTGGTCGCCCAGCTCGAGGCCTTCTCCACGGCGTGCGGGAGCGTACAATTCCAACGTCTTCGTTCCTTTCTGAATACTTGAATATCGGGCACTTCATGCTGGTGATCGACCCGGCCCGTTTTGGAGCGCCTGCCGCGTTTGGGCAGCGTATGGACCGGCTGATCGATATGCTGCATGGGACACCAAGTGCTGACCCGGAGCATCCGGTGCAGGTGCCTGGCGATGCCGAACACGCAGCGGTGCTTCAGCGGCAGCGGGACGGAATTCCGGTTGTCGCGAAACTCATGCAAGAGCTTCGCGATGTTTCCAATCGGTGTGGTGCGGAATTTATCTTGCCTACACCATAGACATTTCTAGCGGCAGCCTTGATAGCGGTTCTGAACCGGTCTCAGTCACTAACGATGTCCTGCCGAGGCACATTGCCGTTTGAGTATCGCTGTCCATCAGGATCATATGCATGAAAAACACCATGCCCTCTTCCAGCACCACCGGATTGCCGTGATAGAACATCGGCCAATCCATCCAGTCCGGCGCAAAGGTCGTGCCCATCGAATAGCCGGTGGCATTCAATCTTGCATGGTTGTAGCCGCGGTCATCCATCACCCTTGCATAGGCATCAAACACATCACCCACCAGATTGCCCGGGCGGTATGCGGCGTGGCATGCCTCAAGCGCCTCAACACAGGCGGCATGCATCGCCACATGTTCCGGCAACGCCCGGCCAACCGGAATGGTGCGCATCATCGCCGCATGATAATGCCGGTAGACCCCGGCCCATTCGAGAGTCAGCTGGTCTTCGGCATCAAGCTTGCGCCGCCCCGATTTATACCGGCACAACAGCGCATCCGGCCCCGAACCGATGATGAATTCATTTCCCGAATAATCGCCGCCACCGGCAAAGATGGCGCCCTGCATCGCCGCCAGTATCTCGCCTTCATCGGCGCCCGGCCTAACCAGCGCATGCGCCGAATCCAGCGCGTCATCAGCAAGCTCGGCGGCGCGGCGTGTATAGGCGATTTCTGCCGGTGACTTGACCAGACGCAGGCGCGAGACAAGTTCCGATGCATCAACCGGTGTGGCAAAGCCGTCAAGCGCCGCATTCAGGCGCATCGCGTTGCGCCCGGTCAGGCCATAGGCCTCATATTCAACGCCAAGCTTGCCGCCTTTCAAGCCAAGCTCGTCAAGGATCGCGCAAAGATCATCCGCCGGGCTGGCGCCATCACGGTCAACCCAGATGCGGATATCACCAATGTTCGAAGTGTTCTGCGCCTGCCGCAAATCCGGCGCCCGCGTCATCAGCACCACACGGCCATCGGCGGTCAGCACCAGCGTCTGGAAAAACACGAAACCGAATGTGTCATAGCCGGTCAGCCAATACATCGATTCCTGCCGGAACATCAGCAACGCATCAAGACCGTCTTCGGTCATAAGCGCTGTCAGGCGCGACTTGCGGGCGGCGAATTCTTCTTCGGTGAAATGGAGGGCCATGAAAGTTACCTTCTTAAAAGTGATGATGTTTGCAACAAGGGCGAGGTTGCGTGAGATGCGATTACGGCTTGCGGTTATGATGTATCCGGCCAATGACGTTGAGCAATAATTGTGCCGCGAGTGTCGTGGTGCTTCCCGACAAATCATAATCGGGCGCCACCTCGACCAGATCAAGACCAACAATATCGCCGCGCTTTGTCAGCCCATCGAGAAACTCAAGAATTTCATAATAATAAAAGCCGCCATGTGAAGGGGTGCCGGTACCGGCGGCGATAGAGGGATCAAACCCGTCAATATCGATCGTCACATAATAGCGCGCGCCAGCTGGAATCCGCTCCAGCATGCCGTCAGGGCCAAGCGCGCGGAACTGGCGCACAGACTGAATGTCGGATCCCATGCGGCGGGCGTCCTCATAACCATCTTTGGCGGTTGAGGATACGTTGCGAATGCCAAACTGGCTTAGCCCCTTGACCCAGGGTTTTTCGGCCGCGCGCCGCATGGGGTTGCCATGGCCTGCGGTCACGCCATGGCGTTCATCGACAAAATCAAGATGTGCGTCAACTTGGATCAAATGAAAAGGCTGTTCATCGCTGAACGCGTTGATGCAAGGGATATTGACCGAATGATCGCCGCCAAGCACGACAGGGATTGCCCCCGCCTTCAAAATAGCGCGGACGCCGGTTTCGATATTGGCATGGCTTTGTTGCGTGTCGGTATGGATGATATCGGCATCACCAATATCGACAATCCGCCCCTGATCTTCCGTGAGGTAGGTGATGTCATCTTCATGGTCATAAGCCCCTGCATGGCCAAAAGAAAACAAGGTTGAAGCTTCGCGGATGGCGCGGGGGCCAAACCGTGCGCCGGGGCGATATTGCGTGCCAAAATCAAACGGCGCGCCAAGAATGGCAATATCCGCATCAATCGCATCCCAATTGCCGACATAAGGGTATTTGCCAAAACTGCAAAGCCCCACAAACGGTAAATTAAGCCGACCCGATGCGTAACCATGTGATGCCATTTCCATCTCCTATGCTGAATGGACTGAGCATCCCAAAGAACACTCAGGCCATTAGCGTAACGATGCCCTCACCAAAAAGGCAAGCCCGAAGACCTGCCTTTTTGTTTAAGTTGATGCAAAGAGGATTAACCTGCTTAGATTACTCTCACCAATGGGATTACTTTTCCCGAAAGGCGATTTGTTGCGCGCGCTCGATTGGCGAGAGAATATAACTCAACCCCTTGCGCTTGCCGCCAATGAAATCTCCTTCAGTCTAACACATTGCATTTTATACGAATTGACGAATTGGCCAATT
>CAJXME010000240.1 GCA_913056245.1 uncultured Alphaproteobacteria bacterium
CCGAATCTTTTTCGATATATTTGCGGTATTCATCCAGCGTGGTGGCGCCAATGCAATGCAATTCACCTCGCGCCAAGGCGGGCTTGAGCAAGTTCGACGCGTCCATCGCGCCGTCGGTTTTCCCCGCCCCCACCAATTGATGCATTTCATCAATAAAAAGGATGATTTGCCCGTCTTGATCTTGGACTTCTTTAAGCACCGCCTTCAAGCGTTCTTCAAATTCACCGCGATATTTCGCGCCCGCTACCAACGCGCCCATATCCAAGACCAGCAAGGTTTTATCCAAAAGCGCCGATGGCACATCACGGTTGACGATGCGTTGCGCCAAGCCCTCAGCAATAGCGGTTTTACCAACGCCGGGCTGGCCGATCAGGACGGGGTTGTTTTTGGTGCGGCGTGAGAGAATTTGGATCGTGCGGCGCACTTCCGCGTCACGGCGAATCACGGGGTCAAGTTTCCCTTTACGGGCGCGATCCGTCAGGTTGGTTGCATAGCGGCTCAAGGCTTCAAACGTGTCTTCGCCTTGATCGGTGTCGATGGTGCGGCCACTGCGTTGAGCATCCAACGCGGCTTTAATCCGCGACGGATCAACCCCCGCTTTCGCCATTAATTTGGCGACAGGTTCATTGGCATTGGCCATGGCGACAACAAGGCTATCGGCGGCAACAAAAGAATCACCGCGGGCGCGGGAATCCTGCTCCGCCTGCGCTAATATTTTCGCCAAACTGGTATCGAGGGTGAGTTGCCCTGCGCCTGTTCCCGTGACGCTAGGCATTTGCGACAGCGCTTTTTCCAGCGCGTCTTTCAGCACCATGCTATCGCCGCCAGCGCGGTCGATCAGCACCGCAGCGATGGTGTTTTCGCTGTCAAGCAGCGCCAAAAGCAAATGTTCAGGACAGAGCCGTTGGTGATCGGCTCGAAGGGCTATATTTTGCGCTTCTCCAAGCGCGTTGCGCACAAGCGCGGTCAGTTTATCCATGTTCATTATCAACTCCATTTCCGCCATGGCCCTATCGGCACCACGACCATCAAGATGAAGCCTCCACCCTGTCGGCGTAGAGGACGGTTTCCCCGTTAATTCTTATATGGGAAGCGGCAAGGGTGATTTCAATAACGCGGCTGAGCTAGGCCAAAGGGCGGCGAAACAAGGCCACTTGCTTAGAAGGGCGCTCACATTCAAGGTCATAGGCGGCGGCGATATAGTCAAAACTTTCCGCCCGATAAAACGCCACATGGGTGGGGTCACGGCGGTAATGCCATTGGGCAAAAGCCTGATCATCGTCTTGCAGTTGCGTCATCACCGCCAACCATCCCCCCGGCCTCACGCAAGACAGCATTCGCTCAAAGCCTTGTTTCGGCTGGTGAAAATGCTCGATCACTTCGCTTGCCATCACCGCGTCATATTGGCGATCAAGCACGGTTTTATCCGGCGCGTAAAACGGGTCGTAAATCACCGCGTGATGGCCGCTTTCTTGAAACATCGCCGCCAAGGCCGGCCCCGGCCCCGCGCCAAAATCCAACACCCTTGATCCTTGCGGCAAGACCTTGAGCAAGGGTTCTGATAACCGGCTTAGGAAGCGGCGGTAATTCGGATCATCGACATGGTTTTCATGGTGATCGTAATGGGCTTTTTCTTCATCTGGAGACGGCAAATGCCGGGCATCCATAAACCGCAAGCCGCAATGATCACAGGCGTGATAATCCACGCCATCGATGGTCATGAAAGCGCGCGCTTGATGCGCGCATAACCGGCAAGACGCCATCGCCATCACCGTTGATGACGAGGCTTGGCCAAAGACCGATTGATGATGATCACGGGCAAAAGCCCCGCCAAGACAATCAGCAAGGCGGGCAAGGCCGCGTCTTCGAGCATTTCATCCTTGGCAAATTGATAGGTCAGCGTCGCCAGCGTGTTGAAATTAAACGGGCTGAGCAACAAGGTCATCGGCAATTCCTTCATGATATCCACAAAGGTCAGCAGCAACCCTGCCAGCACCGATGGCCTCAATAAAGGCAGCGTCACTTTGCTGACGGAGACGGCAAATCCATGCCCCATCACTTGGCTCGCAGGCATCAGGTTAATTGGCAAGCGTTTCAGCCCCGCTTGCACCGCGCCATACCCCACCGCTTGATAGCGCACGAGATAAGCAAAAACCAAGACCAGCATCGTGCCGCTAATGAGGCTATTGGAACTTGAGGTTGTCCATCGCCAAGACGCGTCAATCACTTGCACACAGCCCAAGACGCCAATGGCTAAAATTGTCCCTGGCACCGCGTAACCTGACGCCGAGATTGCCGCCATCAGCCGCCCGAACCGCCCCGATTGATATTGAGCGATAATCCCCACCGCCATCGCCACCAGCATGATCGCGGCACTGCTGATCGCCGCAATGCCAATGGTGTTGATGATCGCCGTGGCGGTGCCCATGGGCGCCGATGCGCTTAGCCCTTTGATGATGAAAGACAGCAGCACCCCAACAGGAATGGCAAAGCCGAGGATAATCGGCAGAAGGCAGATCGCAATCACCACCCCGCTTTTAAGGCCTGATGTTTTGATTTGCGGAACACCCGTCACGCCGCGCGATGCGCCGCCCACTTGACGTTTGGATTGCGCCCAACGTTCAATCCCCAACAGCACCAAAATCAACGTGAATGCCATGAGCGCGATTTGCGCCGCCGCGGTCAGATTGCCCATCCCCAGCCAAACATTGAAAATCCCCAAGGTCAGGGTGTCGAGGGCAAAATATTCCACCGTGCCAAAATCCGAGACCACCTCCATCATCACCAAGGCCAATCCCGCAACCACGGCTGGCCGAGCCAAGGGCAAAGCGATGGTGGTGAAAATATTACCCCCCGATAGCCGCGCCGCTTCAAAAAGGCGCGTTGAGGTCAGCCGAAACGCCGTGCGGGTGGTGATGTAAACATAAGGGTAAAGCACCGCCCCCATGACCAGCATGGCGCCGGGCATCGAACGAATATCAGGAAACCAATAATCCCGCGCCGAGGTCACGCCCAGCATCGCCCGTAACCCGCTTTGCACGGGGCCTGCGTATTCCAAAAAATCGGTGTAGGTATAGGCGATGATATAGGCGGG
>CAJXME010000241.1 GCA_913056245.1 uncultured Alphaproteobacteria bacterium
CGCGCCAAACATCAATGTCCCAACAATCATGGGCGGCGGGGATAATGTTAAAATCGCCGGTGAAGAGAATAGGGCGGCCCGATTGATTCAATTCATCCGCACGCGCAATCAATCGACTAAACCAATCAAGTTTATAGGTTAATTTCGGGTGCATCTCGCCGTCATCACCCGTCACCGGGTTGCCGTTGGGCAGATAAAGCCCCGCCATAGTTACATTGCCAATATCAACTTCGATATATCGGGCTTGCTCATCTTCCATGCTATCGGGGAGCATCGGCAGTCCGCGGCGGATATCGTCAAAGGGAATACGGCTGGGCACCGCCACGCCATTATAGGTTTTCTGGCCATGGGTGTGGATGTCATATCCCGCATCGGTGAACAGATCACGGGGGAAGTTTTTATCCATGGATTTGATTTCCTGCATAAACAGGATGTCGGTTTCGCTCGATTTCAGCCAATCAATGACTTGCGGGCCACGGACTTTGATGGAATTGACGTTCCAACTGGCGATTTTGATGGGGTTAGATGGCAAAGGACGTTCCGCATCCACAAGAAGCCGTGGCGTTAGGGTTCGACACTTGGAAATAACTACCAATCAATTCTTGAACAAAATCCAATTGGCTGCCCGAAAGAAATTCAAGCGACATGCTGTCGATGGCGATTTGCACATCAACGCCCGATGAAGCCTTACGGTTTAAGACCAAATCATCATCATTGGTGGCTTGATCAAAACGAAATTCATATTGAAAGCCGGAACAGCCGCCGCCTAGAACCGCCACACGGAAGATTGAACCATCTTCGCTTTCCATCAAGGTTGCGATGCGGTCCACCGCCGCTGGCGTAAGGTCAAAATCGCTTGTCTTTAAGGGTTGGATGTCGTTCATGGGGTCATCTCACTAAACCATCTAAGGATAATATAGACAGTGGCTTGCCATGTTGCAAGAAGGCGGCGCGCATTCCCCTTAAAGGATGAAAGGAATTGATACAAAATCAAGGATATCGTAGATTGAACTGAGTTTTAGAAAGCCCCATGCCTATGCCCTTAATCGACCTCGCCGCCTATGCCACTCATGTTGATGATAGTCGCGGCCGGCTTCTCGATATTCCTTCCGCGTCCGTTGAGATTGGCGGTTATGATCCCCGCAGCCCGTTTCAACGTGATCGCGACCGCATCATCCATTGTTCAGCGTTTCGGCGGCTTAAGCATAAGACTCAAGTCTTCATCTATCATGAAGGCGATTATTTCCGCACGCGGCTGACGCACTCCTTGGAAGTGGCGCAAATCACCCGGGCGATCTGCCGTCAATTGCGGCTTGATGATGATTTGGCTGAAGCCATCGCTCTTGCCCATGATTTAGGGCATACGCCTTTCGGCCACGCGGGGGAGACGGAACTTGATGATGCCATGCGCGATGTCGGCGGGTTTGATCACAACGAACAGACCATCCGCATCTTAACCAAACTTGAGCATTGTTACGCTGATTTTGATGGCTTGAACCTGACATGGGAATCGCTCGAAGGGATTGTTAAACACAATGGCCCTGATGCTGATCCACGCCCCACGGTGATTGCCCTTGATCAAGCCTTCTCGCTTGACCTCAACAGTTATGCCAGTTTGGAAGCGCAAGTGGCGGCCTTATCCGATGACATCGCCTATATTTCCCATGATTGCGATGATGGCATTCGCGCCGGCTTGCTCGATCCAGATGCGATGTTGGATTTGCCCTTGGCGGGGCCGATCCTAACCGATTTGAAATCACGTTATGGCACTTTAGAAACCTCGCGGTTGGTGCATGAATTAACCCGCCGCTTGATCAGTCTTGCGGTTTCTGATCTGGTCGAAGAATCGTTACGGCGGCTCAACGATCATGCCCCGAAATCCGCCGATGATGCGCGTCACGCGGGGCGGCCATTGATTGGCTTTTCGGATCAGATGGCCAAAGACCTTGAAGTGATGCGCGGGTTTTTATTCACCGCGGTTTGGCGTCATTACAAAGTCAATCGCATGACCAGCAAGGCAAAACGGGTGATGCGTCAACTCTATGATTTATTCATGGCGCAAACCAATACCCTGCCGCAAGATTGGCAAATGGTTGACGGCACGCCCATCCTTGATTTAAGTCATGCTGACCGCGCCCGCCATGTCGCAGACTATTTAGCCAGCATGACCGATCGTTACGCCATGATGGAATATGAACGCTTATTTGATCTTGGCCCTATCTTGAGATAACTGATGAATATTTACGCCCATTTTGAATCTGAAATTCGCTCTATTATCGATCGTTTGGTGCAAGCCGATCAATTGCCAAGCGGGTTGGACACGTCGCGCATCACCTGTGAAGCGCCTCGTGACCCATCGCATGGTGATTTGGCGACCAACGCGGCCATGGTTTTAGCGAAAGCCGCTGGCGTTAAACCTCGTGATCTAGCGGAACAAATCGCCGAACATCTCCAGCAAGTAGGTGGTGTCGACAGCGTTGATATCGCAGGGCCTGGCTTTATCAATATGCGGCTTGACCCATCGTGTTGGCGCGACCGTATCAACGATATTCTGGCGGCCGGAGGCGATTGGGGCAAAAGCAGCAAAGGCAAGGGGCAGACCGTCAATGTCGAATATGTTTCCGCCAACCCCACGGGACCGCTTCACGCCGCCCATGCGCGGGGGGCCATCATTGGTGACGCCATGGCGTCACTGCTCGAAACAGCGGGTTATACGGTAACGCGAGAATATTATATCAATGACGCGGGCACCCAAGTGGATACCTTGGCGCGTTCAGCCTATCTGCGTTATCGCGAAGCCATGGGCGAGGATATTGGCGAAATCCCCAAAGGGTTTTACCCCGGCGATTATTTGAAAGAGACAGGGCAAAAACTGGCCGATGAATTTGGCGACCGCTTTATGACGGCGGAAGAGAGCGAATGGCTCGACCCCATCCGTTCTTTCGCCATTGATGACATGATGGCGGGCATCAAGCATGACCTGACCCGTCTTGGGATCACCATGGATGTGTTTTCGTCGGAACGCGCGCTGGTGGCCAATGGCGTGGTTGATCAAACCATGGACAACCTCGCCGCCAAAGGGTTGATTTA
>CAJXME010000242.1 GCA_913056245.1 uncultured Alphaproteobacteria bacterium
GTTACACTTAGTACTTTAAAAGAATGGGAAAATAACTTGCATTTATCAGAAAAAGTCATGAATTGGACGCTTGAGAATATGCAAGATACCGAAGGTGTCTTTTATTATCAGTTAAAAACGAGCCGGTTTTCGAGACCATTTAAGAGAATGTTTGCGAGAGTACAAATTCTAAATTACTAGAAGAAAAAACGAGGTGGTTTCCGAGGCGGTTTCCGAGACTACTTCCGCCGAGAGCATTTCCGAGAGTGTTAATGAGAGCTCCTCGATTTCCGAGAGTACTTCCGAGAGCATTTCTGAGAGTGTTTACGAGAGGAACTATGCCTGGGTGGAAACCCTGATCGAAATGAAATTCCATTCTGGTTTGGGTGGCGCTGCTGTTATGGCGGATCACCAAATGGCGGCCGCCATGCAGCGCTGTTTCGGTCACAAGCGCATCACTCATTCGTTTCTGGCCTCAGGTCTAAGCGATTAAAACAACACCACGGAACGGATGCTTTCGCCCGCATGCATCAAATCAAAGCCTTTATTGATGTCGTCCAAGGGCATGGTATGGGTGATCATCGGGTCGATCTCGATCTTGCCGTCCATATACCAATCGACGATTTTTGGCACATCGGTGCGGCCACGCGCGCCGCCAAAGGCCGTGCCGCGCCATGACCGGCCGGTGACCAATTGGAACGGACGGGTGCTGATTTCTTGGCCTGCGCCCGCGACGCCTATGATGATCGACTCGCCCCAGCCTTTGTGACAGCATTCGAGCGCTTGCCGCATCACGGTTGTGTTGCCGATGCATTCAAAGGAATAATCCGCGCCACCACCGGTCAAGGCCACCAGATGCTCCACCATATCGCCGCCAACCTCAGCAGGGTTGACGAAATGCGTCATGCCAAATTTTTCACCCCAGGCTTTTTTATCGTTATTGAGGTCAACGCCGACAATCTTATTGGCGCCGATCATCCGTAAGCCTTGGATGACATTAAGGCCAATGCCGCCCAGCCCAAAGACCACCGCGTTGCACCCCGGCTCCGCCTTGGCGGTGTTGATCACCGCGCCGATGCCGGTGGTGACGCCGCAGCCGATATAGCAAACCTTATCGAAAGGCGCGTCGGGATTGATTTTGGCCAAAGCAATTTCTGGCACGACCGTGTGATTGGCAAAAGTCGACGTGCCCATGTAATGGAAGATCGGCTTGCCATCGAGGGAGAAACGTGACGTGCCATCGGGCATCAACCCTTGACCTTGGGTGCTGCGAATAGCCTGACAAAGATTGGTTTTTGGGTTGAGGCAATATTCGCATTCGCGGCATTCTGGCGTGTAAAGCGGGATGACATGATCGCCTTTCTTCAGCGATGTTACGCCTTCGCCAACTTCGACCACCACGCCCGCGCCTTCATGGCCAAGAATGGCAGGGAAGATGCCTTCAGGGTCAGCGCCGGAAAGCGTGAATTCATCGGTATGGCAAATGCCCGTGGCTTTGATTTCCACCATCACCTCACCGGCTTTCGGCCCTTCAAGGTCTACCTCGACAATCTCAAGCGGCTTGCCCGCTTCAAAGGCTACGGCTGCACGTGTTTTCATGGTCATCCTCCCTTAAGTCTCAACCTGTTTTATCTTTGACTAGACTGGCATCTGTTGGCGCATTTCGCCAGCCTTTTATTATCCCTTTTTCTGGATCGGCGTCTGCGGTTACGGCCGCGGCAATGGATCAAAAAACCCTGTCAGTTCGGCGATCGTGCCTTCGGGGTCTTCTTCGGGGATGAAATGCCCCGTCGGCATCCCCCGCCCCACGACGTTGCCGGTGGTGTAATCTTGCCAGACGTCGATGGGCTTAAATTTCCGCCCCACGACGCCTTTCGCCCCCCACAAGACTTGCAAAGGAATATTGAGTTTCTGGTCACGGTCCGCGCGGTCATGATCAAGATCAATCGTCGCGGCGGCGCGGTAATCTTCGCAGCACGCGTGGATGCGTTTTGGGTCATCAAAAGCCTTGAGATAAGCGTGTTCCGCTTCGCCGAATTCATGGCCGCCCGACCATTTTTGCAAGCAGGCGTCCATCCATTTATAGGGGTCTTCCATAATCATCCGTTCCGGCAAGTCATAGGGCTGAATCAAAAAGAACCAATGGAAATACGCCGTTGCGAAATCCATATCGGTGGCTTCATACATCTCAAGGGTGGGGCAAATATCCAAGACCGATAGCGCCGCCACGCGATCCCGATGATCCCGCGCCAAGCGATGCGCAACGCGCCCCCCGCGATCATGCCCCGCGACAAAAAACCGATCGTGGCCTAGCGCCGTCATGACTTCCGCCATGTCTTGCGCCATTTTGCGTTTCGAATAATTGAAATGCTCAGGGTCGCTGTCGACCACAAGGCTATCGCCATAGCCGCGCAAATCCGCGATCACCAATTGATAATTTTCGGCCAGCGCATGGGCGCATTTATGCCACATGACATGGGTTTGAGGATTGCCATGGAGCAATAAAAGCGGTGGGCCTTCCCCGCCGAGCCGGCAAAAAATTTGGCCATCACTCACATCAACAAAACGCGATTCAAACCCTTCAAACATCATGATTTTCCTTTTTCATATATCTGCATCAGGCTGTCGCCTCGCCACCTCAATGTCAATCCCCCCTTTGGTCTGTTTTGCTCTTCACCTGCGGCTTGCTGTTCTTGAACGCCCCTGCCATAGTGAGGGCGTCCCCGTGGGCATCAACACCAAGCCGTGAGTAAAGGACAGTCAATGCAACCAAGCGAATGGGCGTTGCTCGCCATTTCTTGCTTTATCGGCGCGTCAAGCCCTGGGCCAAGCATCGCGCTGATGATCCGCGCCGTGATGCGCGATGGACGAGTGGCCGGGATTTGTTTTGCCCTCACCCACGGCTTTGGGATTATGCTTTTTGCGGGGATGGTGGCGACAGGTTTGATCGCTATTTTGCTGGTGGCGCCCGCGATCATGATCGGCTTGCAAGGTCTTGGCGTTTGCTTTTTGATTTACGTCAGCCAAGCGATGATCAGGGGCGGGTTATCCACCCGCAAACAACCGGCAGATTACCGCATTGAA
>CAJXME010000243.1 GCA_913056245.1 uncultured Alphaproteobacteria bacterium
TGGTTCGTTTCACAGGAGAAACACCAAACAACTGCAATTGCTGGTCATAGTCCCGCGATAAATGTTCCACCGTCTGCCGCGTCAAAGCGGTGATGATGGGGGTGATCAACACCGTCTGGGCAATGATCATGGCGGTCGGCGTATAAAGAAGCCCAAAAACCCCAAGCGGCCCCGAACGCGACAAGAGCAAATAGATCATCAATCCCACCACCACCGGCGGCAATCCCATCAGAGCGTTGATCAAGACAATCACCAGCGATCGCCCGGGGAAGCGTGTGCTAGCCAAAAGGCCGCCAAGCGGTAAGCCGATCAATGCCGCAAAAAAGACCGCCGAAAAACTCACATAAAGCGACAGATGAACAACCTCATAAAGGTCATTATTGCCGCTAACAATGACCTGAATGGCAAGCCCGATGAATTCAGCAAATTCCATTAATGGCCCCTAAACCCTTAGCGCAATGGATCAGATTGTTTCTTCGCTCTCGGCAAACCCTGATAGGCACACCGTGATCTGCGATTAATCTACACCGAACCTGTCTTGGCTTTAACCTTTTTATGCATGGCAGATTGATGAACGGGTCAATCATCGCCGCGTTGTTTGGTGTTCTGCGGGTCATAGAGCGCGTCGGTGGTGATCCGCGCTTGGCAATCTTCATCCAGAATCCGAATGGTCAAAGCCGCGTCATCCCCCACATCAGGGTCGATGAAGCCATAAGCGATATTCGCCTTGACCCGATGGCCATAGCCACCTGAGGTGACGCTCCCGACCTGCTCACCTTCGCAGAAAATACCATCGCCCCCATGGGCGGGGGCATGGTCGGCGTCAACCACCATGGTGACAAATCGCTTGCGCAAGCCTTGTTGCAATTGCGCTTCAAACCCTTCACGGCCGATATAGTCATTCTTGTCCCGTTGATAAAACCGGTCGAGACCAGATTCAGCGGGGTTGAATTCCACCATCAAATCAGCTTTCCAATGGCGATAGCCTTTTTCGAGCCGCATCGATTCGGTGGCGTAAAGCCCGAAAGGCGCAATCCCAAAATCTTCGCCCCCATCCATCAACAGCGTCCAGATCAGATAGAGCTGCTCATTCGGCACATGAATTTCCCATGCCATTTCGCCGGAATAACTGATCCGCATGACCATGGCTTCGGCATGACCGATGACCACCCGCTTGACCGCCATGATGGGGAAGCCTTCATTCGACCAATCTTCATGCCCCGCGACATGCCGAAAGACCTCGCGCGACTTTGGCCCCGCCAGCACTAAGACGGTGTGCGATTGCGATAAATTGTCGATGCGAATATTTTTGGGCAAATGCGCCGCCAGCCAATCGCGATCATGCCATTCCGCCGCCGCCGCCGCGCCATACCAAATCTCATCATCACCGAGCCGCGCCAAGGTCGCTTCGCTCAAGACATTGCCTTTTTGCGTTAAGAGATAACTCAGGCTGACCTTGCCTTCTTTTGGCATTCGGCCAGCGATCAGGCGATCCATGGCGTCGACCACCCCGTCACCACTCAGCCTATAACGGCTAAAGCCCGACACTTCCATCAGGCCGACGCCATTGGCCACCGCCTCAACTTCACCAGCGATCACCGCCTCGCGTTCAGGCTGAAAACGATAGCCGGGGATATCCTCGAATCCTTCAGGCGGAAAGCAAAGCGCGCGTTCCCAGCCATTAACAACACCAAACTCCGCCCCCATCGCTTTCAGCACAGGGTAAAGCGGTGTTGTTCGCGCCAACCGACCCGCCGGGCGATATTCATGCGGTTCGTGGTAATGAAATTCCATTTGATAATCTTCGATCGCTTTCGCCATCGTGAAGCGGGTATTGGCGTATTGCGTGAACCGCCTTGGGTCGAGGAACCACGCGTCCCATTCGCTTTCACCATGAACGATGGTCTCCGCGAGAATCTTGCCATGCCCTCCGCCTTCACCGATACCGGCGCGCAAGCCAAGACAAGCAAAGGCATTGGTCTTGCCCGGGATGGGGCCGACCAACGGCATGCCATCGGCTGAATAGGTGATGGGGCCATTGACCACGGTATGGATGCCCGTTTCCGTCAAGGCTGGAAGCCGCTCAAAGATGCGCTCCATGTTATCAAGGCAGCGGTCCAAATCATTGGGGCAAAGCGCCATGGTAAAATCTAGATCAATCCCATCCATGCCAAAGGTTTTACAGCCTTGTTCATAAACCCCCACCAGCAATCCCTTTTTCTCCTGCCGCGAATAAAAATCATCGCCGGGGTCGCGGATGATCGGCACACGTTCATCCATCGCCTCTAATTCAGGGATCGGATCGGTGAGGAAATACATATGCTCCATCGAAATCACCGGATGTTCGACACCCATCATGCTGCCAACTTCATTGACGCGATAACCCGTAGCATTGACGATGATCTCAGCGGTGATATCGCCATTTTTCGTATGGACGATCCATTCGCCATTGGGTTTTTGGGTTAGCGCCTCGACGGGATTAAAGCGGCTGATTTCGGCCCCTGCTTGACGGGCGCGCCGCGCCAGCGCTTGAGTCAATTGGCTGGGGTCAATATCACCATCCAGAGGGTCCCACCACGCACATTTAATGCCATCGGCTTTCATCAACGGGCGGCGACGGGCGGCTTCGACCCCATCGATCAATTCAAAAGCGACCCCCACCCCTTTGGCCATGCCGATATAGTGTTTGTAAATATCCATCTGGCGGTCGGTATAGCCCAGCCGCATCCCCCCGGTGATGTGGTAATTGATCGGAAATTCAGGATCAGCCGCCAATTCGCGATAGAGATTGATCGAATGCCGCTTCAGCGCAACAAAAGTTTGATTGCCGCCAAATTGCGTCACTTGCGCCGCCGCGTGCCATGTTGAGCCTGACGTCAATTCATCACGCTCCACCAGCATGACATCACTCCAGCCTTCTTGGGTAAGGTGGTAAAGGGTTGAACATCCCGCGATGCCACCCCCGATCACAACAACACGCGCTTGATTTCGCATTTTTGGCTCCGTCCTTTGCTGCTCGTATTTTAATTGCCGCTTGCGGATTATTCTTCCATATTAATCA
>CAJXME010000244.1 GCA_913056245.1 uncultured Alphaproteobacteria bacterium
AAGCCATGAAACCCCGGCTTGAGCATATTCGAATTAGCGAATGACGCTTACCGCGCGGCGGTTTTTCGAATAGGCGTAAGGGTTTGATCCGATGAAGGATGGGCGTTCCTTGCCGTAAGAAATCGTCCGGATACGCGCCGCATCAACACCTTGTGCAACGAGATAGTCACGTGCGGCGGTCGCACGGCGATCTCCCAGCGCCAAGTTATACTCGCGTGTACCACGCTCATCGCAATGACCCTCAACCGTGATTTTCACAGCAGGGTTCGCCGAAAGGAAAGCCGCTTGAGCGGACAAGGTTGCTTTCGCGTCATCTGAAAGAGCGGAACTGTCATAGTCGAAGAAGACCCGATCACCGATTTTCGTCAATTCTTCAGATGGTGACATTGCGGCGGAAGCCGAAGAAGACCCTGACGTCGCATCACTTGATGATGATGAAGAGGATGAAGATGTGCTTGCTGCGGTTGAAGATTCAGCGCCGTCAGATGAACTTGCGCCGCCATCTTTTGGGGCAGTTTCACAGGCTGCGAGAAGGCCAATTGCAGCGATCAAAACCAACAGTCGTTTGGTCATGGTAATTACTCCTTAAAATACAGCCGGTCTGCCCGACCTAAGTCAAGTACCCTAATAATTGAAAATCCTATAAAATACAAGCCATACTCACACAAAATCACTGTGTTAATCAAGAAAATTATATCATCACCCTAAACAAGTCTTAGGAAGACTTAGGGCAGGCTGGGTGACCAAGCGGGATCAGATGCCGAACTGGGGGTGACAATCCTCTTTTCGTTAAAACCAGTGATGTCAATGCGGTAGAGATAGCTCTCACCGCCGCTTCCATCGTCATTGGTGGGGTTTTGCTTAAAATACATTAACACCCGGCCATTAGGCGCCCAAGTCGGCGCTTCCACAAGGAAGCCCCGCGCCAAAAGGCGCTCGCCCGTGCCATCGGTATTCATGACGCCAATAAAAAATTCGCCTTTATACATTTTTGTAAAAGCGATGATATCGCCGCGCGGCGACCAAACCGGCGTAGCGTATCGACCTTTGCCGTAACTGATGCGTTTAACGTTGCGGCCATTGGCGTCCATGACGTAGATTTGCTGACTGCCGCCACGATCGGAATTAAACACAACTTTTCGGCCGTCAGGCGAATAGGACGGCGAGGTGTCAATCGATGGGCTTTTGGTCAATTGCGTGAGTTTTTGCGTCGACAATTCCATTTCGTAAATATCGGTCAAGCCGTCTTTGGCCAGCGACATGATCAATTTCTTGCCATCAAAGGAAAACCGTGGCGCGAAAGTCATCCCGGGGAAGGTTCCGAGCAATTCAGAATTGCCGCTGCTGACATCCATCAAATAGACATTGGGGTTGTCGTTGAAATAATCGAGATAGGCAATTTCTTGCACTTGAGGAGAAAACCGCGGCGTTAAAACGAGCGATGAGCCGTTGGTCAAATACGTGTGGTTATGGCCATCCTGATCCATGATCGCCAAGCGTTTGATGCGTTTATCAGCAGGGCCGCTCTCCGCCACATAAACGATACGAGTGTCAAAATAGCCATGATCGCCGGTCCAACTTTCAAACACGAGATCAGCGATTTGATGCGAAATGCGGCGCAACCCGGCTTCAGAAACCTGCCCTTCGCCAGCGATAATCTCACGTTCGGTGACCACATCCCAGAGGATAAAAACGACCTCGATCATGCCATTCTCATCTTCCACGGCGGACCCCACCAATAAGGCTTTAACGCCCAAAGGTGTCCATTCGCTGAAATCAGGCTTGATGGAAGGTGTCGCTGGCGGCGGGATCAAAGAAGCGCTCGCTTCAGGGCGGAACATGCCCGACCCGTCAAGATCATTGCTGATGACTTCGGCAATCAGCCGGCCTAACACCCCGGGCGTTCCCGTTTGATCGGTGAAATCAGCAATCGCGATTGGCGTCGGTTCAATCGTCCCTTCGGTGATGGTGATGCGTTCGGTTTGAGCAACCGCGAGGCTTGCCATGCCAAAGCACAAAGCCGCGATCAGCATCGCCAGCATGGATTTTTGGACGATCCCAAAACGGTACATAAACTTTTGCAAAAACATCATCATCATCCAAGCATCAAGGTTTATAAACAATTATCAATTTCTGGTAATGAACCGAGGATCAAAAGCAAAGGGTAATTCTTTCCACACATCATATTGGTCTAACGGCAAAGGCAGAGGGCTACAATCAAAAATCGCACGTTGCGCGGCTCGCGCCGCGGCTTTGAACGTGGCATCTGATTGCATTCTGGCTTTGTCTTCAATCTCCACATCTTTAACTTCAGCGCGCTGATTTAAGCGCACAATTATGTCAACAATAAGAGCATCCGCGCCAGATGCGCCTGGCGGCGGCGTCCAACAAACCGCGATATGACTGCGCAAACGGTCTTGATCGGAAATGCCAAGTTTTCCGGCTTTTTTGCGCGGCGTGTTCAAGGCTTGACCGATCAGATCAGCCATTTTTTCTTCAGTTTCTTCACGTTCGGCTTGATTGGCTTCGTCTTTCTTTTTCTGCTGATCGGCAAGCAATTTGGCCAATTTGTCATTGGCTTCTTTCTTCTTGCGCTCGTCTTCTTCTTTCTGGCGTTGCAAGGCTTTATTGCGCTCCGTCAAGTCTTGCAGTTTGCTGGTCAATAATGCTTGCTCTTCCTGCCTTTTCTTGAATTCTGGCGATTGCTGGATGGGGCGTTTAGGCGGCGCTTGCACCGGTTTCGGCGCGGATTTTGGCTTTGATTCCGGCGCTTTCACCGGCTTTGGCGCTGGGGTCGGCAACGGCACCGCTTCCGCCACTTGTTCGGCGGCGGAAGGCGTCGGTTCAGGTTGCGGTGCTGGTTTTGGTGGAGGCGGTGGTGGTGGTGGCGGCGCGGGCGCAGGTGCCGGGGCTTCAGTTTCTTCTTCAGCCTCCGCGGCCTTAGGTTCAGCCTTGCCCTTGACCCCTTCATCAAGATTGGTTTCTTTTGCTGAATCGACAAATTCGACGGTCAAAATCGGCTGATCCGGCGCAACATCACGCGACAAAAACGGGAAAGTA
>CAJXME010000245.1 GCA_913056245.1 uncultured Alphaproteobacteria bacterium
TATGATGTGGTTATTTTGTGCGGTGGCGGTCACGGCTTGGCGACGGCCTATTATCTGGCGTCTGTCCATGGCTTGACCAATATTGCGGTGGTGGAAAAGGGCTGGCTTGGCGGCGGCAATACCGGCCGCAACACCACCATCATTCGGTCAAACTATATGTGGGATGAATCCGCTGCGATCTATGATCACGCGCTGAAACTTTGGGAAGGGTTGAGCCAAGACCTCAATTTCAACCTGATGTTTTCCCAGCGAGGCGTTTTGACCATCGCTCATAGTTGGGGTGAATTGCGCGAAATGTCTCGGCGGGTCCATGCCATTCGTCTCAATGGCATCGATAGCGACGTGCTGACCCCGGAAGAAATTAAAAAGAAAGTGCCATTGATCAATATTGATCAATCGATCCGTTACCCTGTGATGGGCGGCTTCTTGCAAAAGCGTGGCGGCACCGCGCGTCATGACGCTGTCGCTTGGGGTTATGCCCGGGCGGCGGATGATCTTGGCGTCGACATCATCCAAAATTGTGAAGTCACGGGCATGATCCGCAATGGCGGCGCGATCGCTGGTCTCGAAACCACGCGCGGCACCATCAAAGCCAAGAAAGTTGGCGTGGTGGTCGCAGGCCATTGTTCGGTTCTCGGTGAGATGGCGGATATCCGCCTGCCGATTGCTAGCCGTCCTTTGCAAGCGCTGGTCTCGGAGCCGATCAAACCCGAACTCGACACCGTCATCATGTCCAACGCCGTGCATATGTATATCAGCCAGTCGGATAAAGGCGAGATGGTGCTTGGCGCTGGGGTGGATAAATACAATTCCTATGCTCAGCGTGGGTCTTTCCCTGTGCCTGAACATATGATCGCGGCGGCGGTTGAATTGTTCCCGATTTTGTCACGCCTTCGGATGCTGCGCCATTGGGGCGGGATTGTGGACACCTGCCCTGACGCCTCGCCGATCATCTCAAAAACAGATGTTAAAGGCCTTTATTTCAATTGCGGTTGGGGCACAGGCGGCTTTAAGGCCACCCCGGGGTCAGGTCATGTCTTTGCCGACCTGATCGCCAATGACCGGCCGAATAAAATTGCCGCCCCTTATGCGCTGGATCGGTTCCAGACCGGGCTTTTGATTGACGAACACGGCGCCGCCGGCGTCGCGCATTAACGGCCGAAGGAGATCAAATTATGTTGAACATTACTTGTCCTTTTTGCGGCGAACGTGAAGAACTGGAATTTTCCTGCGGCGGCGAAGCGCATATCACCCGCCCCCTTGCGGAAAACAGCATCAGTGATGCGGAATTTGCCGATTATCTCTTCCTGCGCGACAACCCCAAGGGGGTTTTCCTAGAACGCTGGCGTCACGCCTCGGGATGCCGCCGCTGGTTTAACATGGTGCGCGATACGGTGAGCCACGAGATCATCGAAATCTACCCCATGGGCGCGCTGCCAAAATCAAAAGAAGGCCTTGCCGCTTATAAAGCCTCTTGGCGTCGCCAGACCGCGGCGGAAGCGGCCGCAAAACCTCAGAAGAAGGGGAAATAGTATGGTTAAAACCTCCTCATCGACCTCTGCTCTTGGCGGGGCCATGCGCCTTGCCTCTGGTGGCCGCATCAACCGCGATAAACCCCTGACCTTTACCTTTGATGGCAAGACTTATGGCGGGTTTGAAGGCGATACCTTGGCCTCCGCTCTGCTCGCCAATAATGTCCATCTCGTGGGGCGCAGTTTCAAATATCACCGTCCTCGCGGCATCATGACCGCTGGCAGTGAAGAGCCCAATGCCCTCATCCGTCTTGGCGAAGGCGCTAAAATTGAGCCGAATATTCGCGCCACCCAAATTGAACTTTACCCCAACCTCAAAAGCGAGAGCCAAAACCGTTGGCCTTCTTTGAACTTTGATATTGGGGCGATCAATTCGGTCTTCCATCGGATGCTGCCCGCGGCCTTTTATTACAAGACTTTCATGTGGCCGGCGAATATGTGGATGACCTATGAACATTTCATCCGGAAGGCCGCTGGTCTCGGCAAAGCCGCTGACGATCACAATGATCCTGATCGCTACGAGAAAACCAACGCTCACACCGATGTTTTGGTGGTTGGCGGGGGCGCCGCTGGTTTGATGGCGGCACTCTCTGCTGGCCGATCAGGCGCGCGGGTTATCATCGCTGATGAACAACAAGAATTTGGCGGCTGGCTTTTGTCCGAAGCCGACACCACGCTGGACGGCAAAGCCCCCGATGCGTGGATCAAAGCGGCAGTGGCCGAACTCGACGCCATGGATAACGTCACCATGCTGAAGCGCACCACGGTCTTTGGCTATATGGATCACAATTACCTGACCATGATGGAACGGGTCACCGATCACCTCGGCGAAACCCCGTCTCACTTGCCGCGGCAACGGATGTGGAAAATCCGCGCCAAGCACGTCATTTTGGCGCAAGGCACCCATGAACGGCCCATGGTCTTTGGCGGCAATGATCGCCCTGGGGTGATGCTGTCTTCCGCCGTGCGCAGTTACCTGACCCGCTATGGGGTGATGCCCGGGCGCCGCGCCGTGGTCGTCACCAATAACGATGATGCCTATCGCACCGCGCTTGCGCTGGTCGATGCTGGGGTTTACTTGCGGGGGATTGTCGATATGCGCCCTGCGCCAGCCACGCAATTGGTCAGCGAAGCCATGCGCCGAGGAATTAACGTTTACCCCAGCCATGCGGTGATCGAAGCGTCTGGCACGCGTCATCTTGGCCGCGTCAAAGTCGCGCGCATCAACCCCAAAGATGGCAGCATCACCGGCGATCCGTTCTATCTGGATTGCGATTTGGTGGCGATGTCTGCGGGTTTCACACCGATTGTCAACCTCCATTCCCAAGCCCGCGGCAAACTCGATTGGGACGATAAGCAATTGTGCTTCCGCCCCTCAACCTATCACGAGGATGCCCAATGCGTCGGCGCGAGCAATGGCAATTTTGATCTTGCCGCCGCCATGACCGAAGGGGCGAAGGCCGGTGCAGATGCCGCAACAGCCGCTGGTTTCACATCAGATCCCGCC
>CAJXME010000246.1 GCA_913056245.1 uncultured Alphaproteobacteria bacterium
ACCGATTTTACCGTTTTCGATCAAATAGGCTTCGGAGGCGGAAAACACAAATTTACCGCTGGTGATATCCACCTGACCGCCGCCGAAATTCACCGCGTATAGCCCTTTTTTGACACTCGAGAGGATTTCGTCTCGGCTATGCTGACCGTTGAGCATAAAGGTATTGGTCATGCGCGGCATCGGCGTATGGGCAAAGGATTCGCGGCGGCCATTGCCCGTCGGCGCAACCCCCATCAGACGGGCGTTTTGGCGATCCTGCATATAGCCTTTCAGAACCCCATCTTCGATCAGCACATTGCGGCCTGATGGTGTACCTTCATCGTCAATGGTGATTGAGCCGCGGCGATCTTCCATGGTGCCGTCATCGACAACGGTGACGCCTTTTGCGGCGACTTGCTCACCAACACGGCCAGAAAATAGCGACGTGCCTTTGCGGTTAAAATCACCTTCCAGCCCATGGCCAACAGCTTCGTGCAACATGACCCCCGGCCAGCCCGCGCCAAGGACAATTTCCATTTCCCCTGCTGGCGCTGGAACGGAATTGAGATTAACGCGCGCCACACGGAGGGCTTCATCCACCTCAGCGCGCCAGACCGAAGGATCAAGCCATTGATCGAGCATTACCCGGCCGCCAGCGCCGCTTGAGCCTGTTTCCATGCGGCCATCTTTTTCAAGGACAACCGACACATTCAGCCGTACCAAGGGGCGAATATCAGCGGTTTCATAGCCATCGGCGCGCATCACGCGAATGGCTTGCCATGACGAGCCTACGGAGACGCTCACCTGCCGCACCATCGGATCAGCGGCGCGGGCATAGGCGTCGATGTCTTGCAATAATTTCACTTTATCGCCGAAAGCCGTCGCATCCAGCGGGTTATCGGCTGTGTAGAGCGCGCGGTTCTTGCCCGCTTGTGGCGGCAAGGCCATGGTGCCGTGATAGCCATCGGTAACGGAAGACACAGTGGCGGCGGCGCGTTTCAGCGCATCCAGCGTCAATTCCCCGGAATGAGCATAACCATGGGCTTCCCCCGCGATGGCGCGCAGACCAAACCCGCTGCTGCTGTCGTAACTGGATGATTTCATCCGCCCATCGTCAAAGACCAGCATTTCCGAGTGGCGTTCTTCAAGGTAGAGTTCGCCATCATCGCTGCCGTTAAGAGCATCGCTGATCACAGTTTTGACCGCTTTTTCATCCAAATCTGTGCGGGTGAAGAACAAATCGGTGGTTGTATCAAGCGCGTTCATACCATCTCTCTTTTGTCGATATTGATGTTGATCAGGCTCCAAAGACGGGCGGATGCCGAACGAATCAATGGAAATTCATCATTATTCTTCAATAGACATGGCATAGGCCAAGGGTGACTTCAAGGGGTGACGTCAAGCCTTGCGCGTTATTTCATCAAGGCCATCGACGCTCAAACAAGGCGGTGGCGGTCAGGAACGGGTTGATTTCGATGCCAATTTAGACATCAGCAATGGGTCCTGCGACCTCCTGCCGCAAGATTTCTTCATCCACCAGCCTTATGGTTTGTCATCTTTGTGGTATAAGCATAAAACAAGAAAAGCCTTAATTCGTCCATCTCAGCATGAGCATGGGCATGAAGACTCTAAAGGGGGAGTTCGAGAATGTATCCGTCCCGTATTTCGGCACTGGCGCTGGCGATGTTGAAACGTCATTTGCAAAAGGCCTCCATGTTCAAAGGTTTCGGCCTTGCCATGTTATCCTTGATGGCCACCATTGGGCTGGCGCAAGCGGCTGAACCTCAGCCATGGCAGATGAATCTGCAGCCTGCTGCTGGCACGATTGCTGAAAAAGCCGTTGATTTGCATAATTTGCTGTTGATCATCATCACGCTGATCTCGCTCTTTGTCTTAGCGCTTTTGGTTTATACCTGCATGCGCTTCCGTGAGAGCAAAAACCCCAATCCTTCAAAAACCACGCATAACACCGTCATTGAAATTCTTTGGACGGTGATCCCAGTGGTTATTCTGGTGGTGATCGCGGTGCCTTCCTTTAAGTTGCTCTATTACATGGATCGTACTGATGAAACCGAGATGGTGGTCAAAATCACCGGCGCTCAGTGGTATTGGAATTACGAATACCCCAAAGAAGAATTGGCTTTTGACAGTTACATGATCCCTGAAGATGAAATTCAAGAAGGCCAAAAGCGTTTGCTGGATGTTGATAACCCCTTGGTGGTTCCAGAAGGCACGCGCATCAAACTCTTGGTCAACGCCAATGATGTGATGCATTCCTTCTTTGTGCCGTCGCTGGCGGTGCAGATTTACACCGTTGCCGGTCGTACCAACGAAGCTTGGATCGACGTGCCGATGGGTGAAACCACCTATTACGGCCAGTGCAACCAGATTTGCGGTGTCAACCATTCCTATATGCCAATCGTCATCAAAGCGGTTTCGGCTGAAGATTATAAAGCATGGGTGGAACAAGCCCGTGAAGAATTTGCAACAGTTGAGCGGCCTCAGACCCTTCAACTGGCGCAAGCACAATAGTTCTAAGACCTGAGGAGCAATTTTATGAGTGCTACGACTACAGAACATCATGATCATGGAGCGCCTTCAGGCTTTGTGAAGCGGTGGCTTTATTCCACCAACCACAAAGACATTGGCACCATGTATCTTGTCTTTGCTATTCTTGCTGCCTTTATTGGTGGTGGTCTTTCCGTTTACATGCGGATGGAATTGATGGAGCCTGGCGTTCAGTATATGGCCGATGGTCACGTCTGGAACGTCTTTACCACAGCCCATGGCCTGATCATGGTCTTCTTTGTGGTGATGCCGGGGCTGATTGGCGGCTTTGGCAACTGGTTTGTGCCGATTATGATCGGCGCGCCGGATATGGCGTTTCCGCGGATGAATAACATTTCGTTCTGGCTGCTGCCGCCGTCATTCCTGTTGCTGCTGCTGTCGGCTGTTATGGATGGCGGGGCCGGTGTTGGCTGGACGATTTATCCGCCGATGTCGAGCACGGCCGGAACACCGGGCATGTCAATGGATCTGGCGATTTTATCGCTGCACCT
>CAJXME010000247.1 GCA_913056245.1 uncultured Alphaproteobacteria bacterium
TTGACCCCGCGCTGGTGATTGGCATATCAGCGGGGGCATCCGCGCCAGAAGTCTTGGTGGATGAGGTGATCGCGGCGATTGCGGCGCGCTACCCGATCGAACAAGAAGATGTTATTGTCGCTGAAGAAAACCTAACTTTCAAACTTCCAACCGCCCTTCAGGATTAACGATGGCCGTTTATACCCGTGTCAATGAAGATGAATTGAACGCTTTTCTGAGTGAATATGATATCGGCACGGCGGTCAGTTTTTCCGGCATCACCGAAGGGGTGGAAAATTCCAATTACCGCCTGAAAACCACCCAAGGCGATTTTATCCTCACGCTTTATGAAAAACGCGTCAATCCCGATGATCTGCCGTTTTTCATCAACCTTATGGGGCATATGGCCAAGCGCGGCATCAATTGCCCGCAACCTGTGGCGGATCAGCAAGGTCAGGTGCTGAAAACGCTGAACAACCGCATGGCGGCTATGGTCACGTTTTTGGATGGCACGTCGAACAATTCGCCTTCTGCCCAGCGATGCCATGCGGTGGGGAAAGCCTTGGCCGCCATGCATTTGGCTGGCGATAATTTTGATGGTTTCCGTGCCAATGCCCTCGATCATCAGGCTTGGTCGGCTTTATTGGCCTCTTGCGATGACAGCGCCAATACGCTCAAATCAGGGCTGTTATCGCAAGCCCAAGAGCGGTTGGACGGGATATTAAAAGAATGGCCAAGCGACTTGCCGCGCGGCGTGTGTCACGCTGATTTATTCCCCGATAACGTCTTATTCACCGGCGATGATGTGACGGGCATTATTGATTTTTACTTCGCCTGCATTGATGATTTTGCTTACGATTTGGCGATTATGCTCAACGCTTGGTGCTTTGAAAGCGACGGCAGTTTCAACGTCACGAAATCCCGTCAATTGGTTCAGGGTTATCAATCCATTCGCCCCTTGAGCGATGATGAGATTAACGCCATCCCTATTCTTTGCCGAGGATCAGCGATGCGGTTTTTCCTGACGCGGCTGTATGATTGGATCAACACCGCCAAAGACGCCCAAGTTCGCCCCCATAACCCGATGGATTATTGGACGCGGCTCAATTTCCATCATCAAGTCTCCACCCCTGAAGGCTATGGGATCAACCGCTCATGAGCGTCTCTATCTACACCGACGGGTCTTGCCTCGGCAATCCTGGCCCTGGCGGTTGGGGGGCTATTCTTGTTTATGGAGATGTTGAAAAAGAACTCTCTGGCGGCGAGGACAACACCACCAACAATCGCATGGAATTGATGGCGGCGATCATGGCGCTGGAAGCGCTGAACCGCCCCGTCGAGGTGACGCTCACCTCCGATAGCGTCTATCTCAAGGACGGCATCACGAAATGGATACACGGCTGGAAGAAGAACGGCTGGAAGACCGCCGCTAAGAAGCCTGTGGCCAATCAAGACCTTTGGCAACGGCTGGACGCGGCCATTGCCCCCCACCGCATCACTTGGGCATGGGTCAAAGGCCATGCTGGGCATCCGATGAACGAACGATGCGATGACCTCGCGCGGCAAGCCGCTGAGGGGATCAAAGCCAATTAAAGATGCTTGAGCACATGCTCCGCCGAGGAGACTTCATAGGCGCCCGGCTCTTCCATAAACATATGCGTGACAACCCCGTCTTCAGCGATCAGCGCCATGCGCCCCGCGCGGGTATTGCCTAACACAGGCGTCTTCACCACAGCGATTCCGAGGGCTTCCGCTACTTTTGCTTCAGGGTCGGCCAGCATATCGATTTTGCCGCCTGCTGAAGACGCATCGCCCCATGCCTTCATCACATGAGCATCATTCACCGAAAGACAGCCGATCGCATCGACACCTTTGGCCTTAAGCGCATCAAAATGATCGAGAAAACTGGGCAAATGACGCGCGGAACAGGTCGGCGTAAAAGCCCCAGGAACAGCGATCAGCACCACTTTGCGGCCTTTTGCCCATGATGAAAGACTCATTTCGTGCAATCCCTCCTCATCTTTGAGGTAGAAGATCGCATCGGGCAGGGTGTCTTGAACGGAGATTGGCATGATAAACCTTTATTATTCTTGTTATTTTTAACTGATATCAATCTAGGCTTGAAAAGAGGGGCGTCAAGAGCCTCAATTCACCTTTGCCCCTGCTTTTGCAAGCGCGTCTTTCACCATCGAAGCCGTCAATAATTCCGGCAACACCACCCCAGATGGAGCGCCGGGGCCATAGACAATGTTAAACGGAATCCCATAACGGTCATGGGAGGCGAGAAACGCCGTGATCCGATCGTCAGGGGCGGTCCAATCGGCTTTCAGCATCACCGTATTATAAGCGGCAAATTCTTCGCCCATGGCTTCGGTATTCAGGACAAGGGCTTTATTGGCTTTGCAGGTTAAGCACCAATCGGCGGTGACATCGACAAAGACCACCTGCCCTTGCTGCGCCAAGTTTTCGGCCAAAGACGGTTGCCAATCCCGCCAGCCATCATTGACCGCGGATTGCCCCATGACGACGGTGAACAGGACGCTAGCGAGCCATGCGGAAGTCGCGAAAAGACCGGCGGCCAAAAGCCGCTTGAGCGTCACAAACCACGCCCCGGGCTTAGGCAAAAGTTGGGCGGTCTTTGGAAAAACCGCGATCATCAACCACGGCAAGGCAAGGCCGATCCCCATGGCGGTGAAGATTATCATCATCCCCGATGCGGAAGCCGTCAGCGCAAAGGCAATCGCGGTGCCGACAAAGGGCGCCGAACAAGGGGTCGCTAAGATCGTTGCCATGGCGCCGGCGATAAAATCACCCATTAGCCCTGTGCGCCCCATGCTCCAGCGCTGGGCAAAACCCGGCACAGGCAAGCGCACCAAATCAAGCATGACCAAGCCAAAGAGGGCAATCGCCAGCGCCGCAATCGTCAAAAACACCGGCTGCTGGAACTGAATTCCCCAGCCGATGGCAACCCCTGCCTGCCTTAAGCCTAGCAAGACGCCGCCGAGAATCAGAAAAGATACAATCACGCCAGCGGCGGTCGCCA
>CAJXME010000248.1 GCA_913056245.1 uncultured Alphaproteobacteria bacterium
ATTATTGCCACTTCAAAGAGGATGGGTATTCGCACCATCGCCATTGCCTCAGACCCGGATAAACAGGCACGTCATGCGCTAATGGCCGATGCAGTGGCCTATATTGGCGGCGATAGCCCGGCGACCAGCTATCTTGACCAGGCTAAAATCCTGGCGGCGGCCAAATCGCACGCCGCAGAGGCTATTCACCCCGGCTATGGGTTTTTATCGGAAAACCCTGATTTTGTTGAGGCGGTGGAAAAGGCTGGCTTGATCTTCATCGGCCCAAGCGCTGACGCGATCCGTGCCATGGGGCTGAAAGACAAAGCCAAGCAATTGATGGCCAAGGCTGGCGTGCCGGTGGTGCCGGGGTATGACGGCGATGATCAAAACCCCGACACGCTTAAGGCCGAGGCCTCTGCCATTGGCTATCCCGTGATGATCAAAGCCCGGGCGGGCGGCGGCGGCAAAGGGATGCGGCGGGTGGATAACGCCGATGATTTCGGCGATGCGCTCAATGCCACCAAACGAGAAGCCGCGGCTAGTTTTGGCGATGATCATGTGCTGATTGAAAAATGCATCACCGCGCCGCGCCATATCGAAGTGCAGATTTTCGCCGATAACCATGGCGAAGTGGTGCATCTCTTTGAACGCGACTGCACCTTGCAACGCCGTCACCAAAAGGTCATCGAAGAAGCCCCTGCCCCGGGGATGAATGACTCAATCCGCAAGGCCATGACCGATGCGGCGATTGCGGCGGCGCGCGCCATTCAATATCGTGGGGCGGGAACGATTGAATTTATCGTCGATGGTCAAAACGGCCTCCGCCCCGATGGCTTTTGGTTTATGGAGATGAACACGCGGCTTCAAGTCGAACATCCCGTCACCGAAATGATCACAGGGTTTGACCTGGTCGAATGGCAAATCAAAATTGCCAATGGCGATCCCCTGCCCGTCCAGCAAGATGAGATTCGCATCTGCGGTCACGCGGTGGAAGCGCGCATCTACGCCGAAGACGCTCTGAACGGATTTTTACCCGCCCCCGGCATCATCACGAAGGCTCAATTCCCGAACCAAATCAGGGTTGATCATGGGGTCAATGAAACCGATCGCATCAGCCCCTATTATGACCCGATGATCGCCAAAGTGATTGCTTCAGGTGCCGATCGCAACGCCGCCTTTGCGCAGATGAAAGATGGGTTAAGTCAAACGCATTTGATGGGAACCACCACCAATACGGGCTTTTTATCAGCGCTGGCATCGCATCCTGATGTTGAAAAGATGGCGATTGATACCACTTGGATTGATCGCCATTTGCCGGATTTGCAAGACGCCATGCAGCCCAGCGATCATGATCTTGCCTTGATTAGCCTTGCGCATCTCTCAGCGGATCATGGCTTGGGAGAAACCCATGGCTGGCGCGCTTGGGGCGATGGCAGCAGTTTGGTGAAATTTCGCCTTAGCGATGCCCTGATCGAAAGGCGCGTGGTGATGAAGCCTGATCGCCAAGTCACCATCCTCGGCGGCGAAAGGCCTTATGACATGGCGGTCGCATCGGCATCAGCCACTCATCTTCAAGTGATCGAGCAAGGCCAATCCATGGCGATCGAGATTTGCGATCATCACGGCCAGGTCAGCATTGATTTGGGCGCGCGGAATTTCCGCATCGACCGTTTTGATCCTTTGGCCATTAATAGCGACGCGGCGAGCGGCACCACCATCACCGCGCCGATGACGGGCGTCGTGACGGTTTTGGAAACGGCATTGGATCAAGAAGTTAAGATGGGCGATATTCTGATCCGCATGGAAGCCATGAAAATGGAACACGCCATGCCCGCACCATGCCATGGCCGGGTGGTGGCGATTCATTGCGCGGTGGGGGATGCCGTCGAAGATGGCCGCTTACTGATCAGCTTAGAGGCGGATGAAACATGACCGATCGCGTTGAAATTCTTGAAGTCGGCCCGCGTGATGGCTTGCAAAATGAAGCCGTGATGATCCCAGCTGAAGATAAAATCCGCCTTGTGAATCACTTGTCCCATTCAGGGCTGACGCATATCGAAGTCACCAGTTTTGTATCGCCCAAATGGGTGCCGCAAATGGCGGACGCGGCTGAAGTCATGGCTGGGATCACCCGCAACCCCGGCGTCACTTACGCGGTGCTGACCCCCAATCTGCGCGGCTTAGAAGGCGCGCTTGCCGCCGATGCCAATGAAGTGGCGGTATTTGGCGCGGCATCCGAAGGCTTTAGCCAGAAGAACATCAATTGCACAATCGCCGAAAGCCTAGCGCGGTTTGAGCCGGTGATGGCATTGGCGAGAGAAAACAATCTGCCCGTGCGCGGTTATGTGTCTTGCGTGGTCGCTTGCCCTTATGACGGCAAAACCGCACCTGAAATGGTGAAACAGGTGGCGTTATCCCTCCTTGAGATGGGCTGTTATGAAATCTCGCTTGGCGACACGATTGGCGCCGGTCATCCCGAAGACATTAAGCGTCTGTTGGATCATCTGATCCCCCATATTCCGGCGGCCAAACTGGCGGGGCATTTTCACGACACCGGCAATCGCGCCCTTGCCAATGTGGATGCCGCGATGACCTATGGCCTGCGCCGATTTGATAGCGCCGTGGGCGGTCTTGGCGGCTGTCCTTATGCGCCGGGGGCGAAGGGCAATCTTGGCACGATGCTGCTGGCTCAGCACTTGCACGTTCAAGGCTATGAAACAGGTCTTGACCTTAATCGACTGGCCGAAGCGGAACAACTGATCCAATCCTTTCATCTTGCCCCTAAATCTGATCCGGAGGCTATGTGACCATGGCTGATTTCAACAATATTCGTCTTGAACAGGACAAACGCGGCGTGGCGACCCTCACCTTGAACCGCCCGGACAAACACCACGCCTTTAACGCTGAGATGATCGCGGAAATGACCGAAGCGGCTGAATTGCTGAAAAGCGATGAAGCCGTGCGGGTGGTGGTGCTGGCGGCAGAAGGGCCGAGTTTCTGCGCCGGCGGCGACTTGATGTGGATGAAAGCGCA
>CAJXME010000249.1 GCA_913056245.1 uncultured Alphaproteobacteria bacterium
TTGACGGACAGGGCAACTTTGGCTCTATGGATGGCGACAATCCTGCCGCGATGCGGTACACCGAAGTGCGTATGGACCACCCTGCGGCCTATGTGCTTGCAGATATCGACAAAGACACAGTGGATTTTCAGGACAATTACGATGGCAAAGACCGCGAGCCCACTGTTCTGCCGTCGCGCTTTCCCAATATGTTGGTCAATGGGGCCGGCGGTATTGCCGTGGGGATGGCGACGAATATTCCGCCCCATAACCCTACGGAAGTCATTGATGCTTGTATGGCGTTCATCCGCAATCCTAATATCACCCTTGAAGAGGTGATGGAAATTGTGCCAGGCCCGGATTTCCCCACCGGCGGGATCATCATGGGACGGGCAGGCATTCGCAGCGCCTTTGAAACCGGCCGCGGCAGCATTCCCGTTCGCGCCAAGGCCGAAGTCGAGACCGGCACCCGTGATCGCGATCGAATTGTCGTCCATGAATTGCCTTACCAAGTCAATAAAGCGCAATTGCTGGAACGGATTGGCGAATTGGTGCGCGAAAAAACAATCGAAGGCATTTCCGATATTCGCGACGAATCCGATCGCACAGGGATGCGCGTGGTCATTGACTTAAAACGCGACGCTCAGGGTGATGTGGTGCTGAACCAGCTCTATCGCCATACCCGATTGCAAACCAGTTTCGCGGTCAATCAATTGGTGCTTAATGGCGGCAAGCCTGAACAAATGGGCATTCTTGGTGTCATCAAAGCCTTTTGCACTTTCCGCGAAGAGGTTGTCACACGCCGCACCCGCCATTTGCTGGGCAAGGCGCGCGATCGTGCGCATATCTTAGCCGGGTTGATGGTGGCCCTCACCAGCATTGATCAAGTGATTGAACTGATCCGCCGCGCGCCTGATGCGGAAACCGCCCGCCGTGAATTGACCAGCCGCCAATGGCCAGCCGAAGAAGTCGCGCCGTTCATCGCGCTTATCGCTGAACCGGGGCGTGAGGTTGTTGAAGGAAAGTATCAATTATCGGACGCCCAAGCCCGCGCTATTCTTGAGTTGCGCTTGCAACGCTTAACGGGCATGGAGCGCGATAAACTCGCCGATGAAACCAAAGATTTGGCCGATAAAATCACTGATTACCTCGATATCTTGTCTCGCCGTGAGCGCATGGTTGAGGTGATGCTCGAAGAATTGCAGGTGGCGCGGGAAAGCGTTGGCGATGTCCGCCGAACAGAAATCAGCGATCAATTGGGCGATCAGGATGACGAATCCCTGATCCAGTCTGAAGATATGGTGGTGACGGTTAGCCATCGCGGCTACATCAAGCGGGTGCCTCTGTCTATTTATCGCGCGCAACGTCGCGGCGGCAAAGGTCGGGCCGGCATGAAAACCCGTGACGAAGATTTCGTCACTCAATTGTTTGTCGCCAATACCCATACGCCGATCTTGTTCTTCACGTCAAAAGGCCAAGTCTATCAATTAAAATGCTATCGCTTGCCTGAAGCGGCGCCTCAATCCTTGGGCAAGGCGATGGTCAATCTCTTGCCGATTGAACCCGAAGAAACCATCCAAACGATCATGCCAATGCCCAATAATGAAGACGAATGGGCTAACCTCAATGTCATGTTCGCCACGGCGAAAGGCAATATTCGCCGCAATATGCTGTCGGATTTCACCAATATCAAACGCAATGGCAAGATCGCCATGAAACTCGATGACGATGATCGCTTGATCGCCGTGCATCCGTGCGAGCCTGAAGCCGATGTCTTAATGGCCACTCGTTCCGGCAAAGCCATCCGCTTCAAGGCCAAAGATGTGCGGGTTTTTAGCGGCCGAGGCAGCACCGGAGTTAGGGGCATTCGCTTGATCAATGATGATTGCGTGGTCTCTATGGCTATCCTTGATGACCCGGAAAATCAATTCATCTTGGCGGTGACGGAAAACGGCTATGGCAAACGCACGAAAGCCAATGATTACCGCATCACAGGGCGCGGCGGCCAAGGGGTGGCCAATATCATCACCTCAGAACGCAATGGTCCTGTGGTGGCGTCCTTCCCTGTCACCGAAGACGATCAGTTGATGCTGGCAACCAATGGCGGCACGGTGATTCGTATTCGGGTTCATGGTCAAGAAGGCGATACCATTCGCACCGCCGGCCGCAATACTCAAGGCGTCACGCTATTTTCCATCGGCAAGGATGAAAAGGTCGTTTCCGTGGGGCTTATTCAGGAAAAAGATGATGAAGACGATGAAAGCGAAGAAAATGTTGCTCCATCGATGACGTCTGATAACGAAGCCGAAGTGCATGATGACATCAACCATGATGAGGCTGATCAAGACAACCCATCCGAAGAAGAGTCCGAAGAATGACGCGCATCGCAATTTATCCAGGCAGTTTTGACCCCGTGACCAACGGTCATCTTGATATTATTCAACGGGGGTCAAGCCTGACCGATCATTTGATCGTGGCGGTGGCGCGGAACGCGGGCAAATCACCAATGTTCTCCATCGATGAACGGATTGCTTTGCTGGAAAATGAAATCAAATCCATGGAAAAAGATGGGCTGATTTCAGGCAAAGTGACGGTCAACACTTTCACGGGGCTGTTGATTGATTACGCCGAAAAGAGCAACGCCAATATGATCCTGCGCGGGTTGCGAGCGGTAACCGATTTTGAATATGAATTTCAAATGACGGGCATGAATCGCCGGATGAACCGCGATATTGAAACCGTATTCTTAATGGCGTCAGAACGAAATCAATTCATCGCCTCCAGCATGGTCAAAGAAATTGCGGATTTGGACGGTGATATCTCAAGTTTTGTCCCAAATTCCGTGGTTGAGGCCATTCGTTCCCGCGGAAAATAATTTTCCCTTAAAAAATTATCAATTTGCTCATCAAAAGGCTTGCATCCAAGCGTGGTTTCTCCTAGTTTCCGTCTAATCCGTGAGGGCGGTTAGCTCAGTTGGTAGAGCAAGTGACTTTTAATCACTGGGTCACAGGTTCGAATCCTGTACCGCTCACCAT
>CAJXME010000250.1 GCA_913056245.1 uncultured Alphaproteobacteria bacterium
ATAGCCAAGCCGCAAGCCGGGGAAGAGCGATTTAGAAAAACTGCCGACATAGATCACATGACCGCTATCATCCATGGATTTCAGCGCGGGAGAGGGCGCCTCGATAAAATTCATTTCAAATTCATAATCATCTTCGACCACCAAGACATCATGTTGTTTCGCCAAATCGAGCAATTGCCGACGGCGCTCACGGCTTAACGTAGCGGTGGTGGGGCATTGGTGGCTGGGCGTGACGATCACCAAATCAGCATCGGCGATAACATCATCATCGATAATCACGCCGTCATTATCAATGGGCAGGGTGCGAATCTGATCGGTATGGCGTTTGAGCAATTCACGCAAATCAGGGTAAAACGGGTCTTCAATCACCACCTTCTTGCCGGCATTGACCAGCAATTGCGTCAGAAGGAAGAGCGCGTTCTGCGCCCCCATGGTGACAAGAATTTGCGAAGGTTTCACTTGGATGCCGCGCCGAGGCAGGCTGTGGGTGCAAATGTAATCGACCAATAACGGGTCATCATTATAGCCAAAGTCACCGGCGGTGATGCTGAAATCACGGATGCCCAAGGCTTGGCGGGCGCAATCGCGCCACTCGGAATGGGAAAACAGCGCTGAATCCGCTTGCCCATAATTAAAAGGGTATTCGTATTCGCGCCAATTTAGTGGCTTGCTGATGATGTTGAGTGCCGCTGGGGTGTGAACAAATTTACGCGACCAATCGACTTTGTCTTGCGCCGCTTCCGATGTTTTGCTGGCGATCTGACCCACCGGCGCTTCAGGGCTAACAATAAATCGCGAGCGGTCTTTGGCTTCGATATAGCCGCTATCGGTCAAGGCTTGATAGGCGAGGATCACGGTGTTGCGGGAGACGTTCAATTGACTGGCCAAGACGCGGGTCGAGGGCAGGGTATCTCCGGGCATGAGGCTGCGATTCAAGATCGCGCGGACAAAAAATTCGCGTATTTGCGTTTGCTTTGATGCCGATTGATGATGATCAATCTGAAAAAGGAAAGTGCTGTATCCTTGATTCATGTTGCGTCTCCTGCGGAAAGAGCATAAATCAGTTTGATATTACTGGCACTAAAAAATGAAACATCTGGACCTATTCAGTGGATTATTGTGGCAGTATCGTAAACAGTGAGCAATTAGAACGGGGAGGCGGCGATGCCTTTTGAAACGAATTCACTTGAAGAACATTGGATGCCTTTTACGGGCAACCGTGATTTCAAAGCCAACCCTCGGCTGGTGGTTAAGTCTGAGGGGATGTATTGTTGGGATTATAAAGGCGGCAAATTGATTGATGGCTCTTCGGGCCTCTTCTGCTGCCCCGCGGGTCATGGCCGTCGTGAAATCGCTGACGCTGTTCACGCGCAGATGCTGGAAAACGACTACACCCCCCATTTCCAATTGGGTCATCCCGGCTCGTTTGATTTGGCGGAGCGCGTCGCGCGCATTCTGCCGGAGCCAATGAACCATGTATTCTTCACCAATTCAGGTTCAGAATCCGTTGATACCGCGATGAAGATTGCGCTGGCTTATCACCGCGCGCGTGGTGAAGGTCACCGCACCCGTTTTGTCAGCCGTGAACGCGCTTACCATGGCGTGAATATGGGTGGCGTGTCGCTGGCAGGGATGGTCAAGAATCGTGAGACCTTTAACCTGACCTTGCCGAACATCTCGCATATTCGCCACACCTATACCGATGATCATGCTTTTGTGAAGGGTCAGCCAGAAACCGGCGCAGACCTTGCGGATGATCTGCAGCGCATTTGCGAAAACTTCGGCGGGTCCACCGTTGCGGCTGTGTTCATTGAACCCGTTGCGGGGTCAACAGGAACATTGGTGCCGCCAAAAGGTTATCTTGAGCGTATTCGCAAGATTTGCGATCAGCACGGCATCTTGATGATCTTTGATGAAGTGATCACCGGCTTTGGCCGCATGGGCACGCCGTTTGGCGCGCATAAATTTGGCGTGACGGCTGATATCTGCA
Source organism: uncultured Alphaproteobacteria bacterium (assembly GCA_913056245.1). GTDB lineage: Bacteria > Pseudomonadota > Alphaproteobacteria > Puniceispirillales > UBA1172 > JAGWAQ01. The sequence continues at coordinate 1,991 of CAJXME010000250.1, forward strand.
CCATGGCAAAAGCCCTGACCAATGGCGCGATCCCCATGGGGGCTGTAGCCGTCAAGGATGAGATTTACGACACCGTCACCAACGCGTCACCGGAAAATGCCATCGAATTCTTCCATGGCTATACTTATTCGGCGCATCCTGCGGCTTGCGCGGCAGGCATTGCGACCCAGAAAATCTATGAAGATGAAGGGTTGTTCCAACGCGCGGCGGATATGGAATCCTATTTCCTCGATGCGATCTGGTCGCTGAAAGATCACCCGTTGGTCAAAGACCTGCGCGGCATCGGCATGATGGCCGGGGTCGAAGTGCATCATGATGGTGTGCCGGGTCGTCGCGGCCAACAGATGCAGAAAGATATGTTCTGGAATGGCTTGCACATCAAGTTCACCGGCGATAACGGGATTGTCGCGCCAGCCTTTGTTGCTGAGCGAAATCACATTGATGAAATCGTTGAAAAATTCCGCAAAACCTTGGATCAACACCTCGCCTAAACGCTTGGTTTCTGCCATTCAAACCATCAAAGGCCGCCTGATTTGGGCGGCCTTTTTTTGTCAAAAAAAATTAAAAAATATAATAATTACATTGTGTTAGATGTGCATAAAATGTTTGCGCCATGGGATGAAATGTGTATGGTTGAATATAGAAGAGCGAAAAATTTAACTTTGCTCAGATGAAATAAGACCAAGTTTAGGGAGACTCCTTATGAAGAAAATCTTTAAAACTGCTGTTGCTGGCGCCGTTGGTGCCGTGATGGCTGGTAGCGCAGGTATCGCTGCTGCTGCCGATTCCGTGAATGTTGCCTTCTTCCTCGAATGGGCAACGCCAAACCAGATCGCAAAAGTCGACAAAGTTTATGACGATGCCATGGGTGTTCCGGTAAACTGGACGGATTTTTCAACTGGTGTTGCCATGACCGAAGCTATGCTGGCTGGTGATATCGATATCGCCTATTCTCAGGGATTGGCGCCATTTGTAACAGCTATTCAGCAGGGTGCGCCATTAAAGAT
>CAJXME010000251.1 GCA_913056245.1 uncultured Alphaproteobacteria bacterium
GAGCTGGATATATAGCTCAGTGTAGATAAATGTCGCCAAGCGGCCAAAGAAAATGCCAATCGGCGCCACCATGGCGATCAGATCGCCCAGACCAATCATCGAGACGCGGTATCGCCTCGCGGTGAAGATGATGGCCAAGACCATGCCAAGAAAGCCGCCGTGAAAGGCCAAGCCACCCTCCCAAACCGCAAGAATTTTTGAGGGATTGCTGAGGTAATAGGCAGGGTTATAAAACAGCACATAGACCAAACGGCCACCTAGGATAATGCCGATGATGCCGCTGTTAATAAGGGCGTCTAAGGGGGCATGGCCGATGGGGTCTTGAGGTTTTGACGTCAGCCTTTTGAGCAAAAACCAGCCGATCAAAATACCCGCTAAATACGCCAAGGCGTACCAACGCAAATGGAAAAACCCAAGGCTGAAGATCACGGGATCAATATCAGGAAAGGTGAGGGCGGCCTTGATCACCTCAACCTGAACACTCGGCGTCTGGGTAAGAACCGATGCGTTGAAATGATGCGAGAAGAACGGCATGTGATGATCCCATAGTGAGGCTTGCCGCATCATACCCGATGCGGGCGTCTGCACCAAATGCTCATCGCCGAATCAAGGCCAAACCTATCGAAAAAATGACAAGGTTTTTGAAATTCAATCATGGAATCGCATGGGGCAAGTAAGGGCAACCTGTCCCGTGAAAATGAAGGGTGTGGATGGAATCGCCGAAATCCTTCGATTCGGGCTAATTCAACAAAGTGATGTGTTGACGGGTGAAGGTGACCACTAAATATTGTGTTTTACATTTCCGCTAAATTTGGTCAAAACTAGGTCTTAGGAGAGATCAATGATCATGCGCATCCCCCAAGAATTGTCGCCCCTTGGCAACCCCATCGAATTGATGCAAGGGTTCGTGGACGCCAATGATTGGCGGCTTCACCACGCCAATTCTAATGAAGTGTCGGTGGAAGTGCCGGGGAAATGGTCGGATTATTCCCTAACCTTGACCTGGCAAGATCAATTCAGCGCCCTGCATATGAACGTGACCTTGGACATCTTCATCATCGACCAGCAAATGGACGAAGCCCGCCGGGTCATCAATCGCCTTAATCAAAACATCTGGATGGGTCATTTTGAATTGCTCGATGATGGCGGCGTCACGTTTCGGCATAATCTATTGCTGGGCGGCACGGGCGGAGCAACCCCGGAACAGATCGGTGATCTGATCGACATCACCTTAGGCGAATGCGAACGGGCTTACCCGGCCTTGTTCCAAATCGCGACGGGGGTGGTGTCAGCGGAGATCGCGTCAACAACAGCGTTGATGGAAACCCTCGGTTCAGCGTAGACTGCTCAACATACATATTCTTCAAACGCTCTTAGATTGGATTTGACATGATACGCATCCTTCTTGCCGGTTGCGGTAAAATGGGAACCGCCATGCTTCAAGGCTGGCTGGCTCAACTTGATGCTGGCCTTGAATTTATGGTTTATGACCCAATGCTGGCGGATGATCATTTGGCCTGCCAAGACGATCGTGTGGTGACGATGACCACGCTTGACCCCGGGCAATTCCCTGTCGATCAAGCCCCTGATCTGGTGGTGCTGGCGATGAAGCCGCAGATGCTGCCCGATGCGATGCCGCCTCTTGCCGCCATCAGCACGCCGAAGACGGTCTTTTTGTCGATCGCCGCTGGCATCACCATGGCCACGCTGAAAGATCATTTGGGCGAAGACCGCGCGATCATCCGAACCATGCCCAATACCCCCGCCGCGATTGGCAAAGGGATCACGGCGATGATCTTTAATGACGCGGTGAACCCGAAGATGGTCGCCCTAACCAAAGAGATGATGGGCGTCATTGGCGTGGTGGTCGAACTCGATGACGAAGCCGATATGGACGCGGTGACGGCGGTATCTGGCTCAGGGCCTGCCTATGTGTTTTTAATGCGGGAAGCCTTGGAAAGCGCGGGCATCACCGCTGGATTAAAACCTGATCTTGCGGCAAAATTGGCGGAGGCGACGATTTCAGGCGCGTCGAGTTTGATGGATGCAAGCGACGAAAGCCCTAGCCAATTGCGGATTAATGTGACCAGCCCTGCGGGAACAACGCAAGCCGCGCTCGATGTCCTGATGGCTGAAAATGGCCTGCATCAATTGATGACTAGCGCGGTCTTGGCGGCGCGGAACCGTTCAAAGGAACTTGGCAAATAGCCGCCGAAGGCCTATCTCTATAACAAGGGTTTTGACGAGAGGCTGGAATGGCAACATCCAAATCAATTGATGAGATTCGCCGGGATATCGGCGGCGCGATGATCGATGGCCTGACGCGCCATGATTTATCGGCTATTGACGCGGCGATGCTGGCGGCTGAAACCGGCCATGATTTGGCGGTGATTAAACGTCTTTTCCCTGATTTGACTCTGGCCGTTGAGCAAGGCTTGCGTGACCTTGATGACGCGGTGATGGCGCAATTGGCCGACGATTTTGAGGCGGATGCCGATGCTCATCCCCGCGAAAAAATACTCGAAGGCTTGATCGCGCGTTATGAGGCCTATGCCCCGTATAAGCCGGTGATCAAAGCGCTGAACAAGGCGTCGGTGAGCAACCCTATGCTCGGCGCGCTATTGGTCACGAGGCTGAACATGGCCTCTAAAACAATCTTGGAATTATCCGGCGTCGACACATCAGGGCTAAAAGGGATGCTGCGCGTCAAAGGCTTGTCCGGCGTTGCTTTGTCGTGCCAGCGGGATTGGTTTAACGATGACAGCGCGGATTTGGCGGTGACGATCCGGGCGCTTGATGCGCGGTTGAAACAAGCGGAGAGTTTGGCGCTCACCTTGATGATCATTGATCCAGAACAACAAGAACAAGAGAAAGACGATTATGACCACAGCAACGATTGATTTTGATAGTTTTTTGAAAGTGGATATTCGCGCGGGCACGATTGTCGCGGTGGATGATTTCCCCGAAGCGCGGAAACCCGCGTGGAAACTCACCAT
>CAJXME010000252.1 GCA_913056245.1 uncultured Alphaproteobacteria bacterium
AATGGGGCGCCCAAGGCTTTTCCGTTTACAATCATATGTATATCCCTCGTGATTTTGGCAACCCTGAAGAAAATTTCTGGAATCTCGTGAACACTGCCATTCTTTGCGATGTCGCGGTGGAACGGCAAGTGCAAATCACCGGCCCTGATGCCGCTCAATTTACTCAGATGCTGACGCCGCGCGATCTCAGCACCATGGCCGTGGGGCAATGCAAATATGTGCTGATCACCAATGCCGAGGGCGGGATCATCAATGATCCTATTATGTTGCGCCTTGAAGAAAACAAATTCTGGATTTCACTCGCCGATAGCGATGTTTTGCTTTGGGCGCAGGGCGTCGCCACCCATGCGGGGCTAGATGTTCATATTTGTGAGCCAGACGTCTCCCCCCTGCAATTGCAAGGCCCCCGTTCGATGGACATTATGAAAGCCTTGTTTGGTGACGAGATTGCTGATCTAAAATATTATTGGCTGAAAGAGGAAAACCTCAACGGCATTCCGGTTGTGGTCTCGCGCACCGGCTGGTCAAGCGAGTTGGGGTATGAAATCTACTTGCAGGATGGTCAGCACGGCACCGCGCTTTGGGATATGATCATGGGGGCGGGTGAACCCTTCGGTCTTAAGCCGGGGCATACCTCTTCTATTCGCCGCATCGAAGGGGGGATGCTGTCCTATCATGCGGATATGGACCTCAACACCAATCCTTTTGAACTGGGTCTGGATCGCTTGGTGGCGCTTGATGCTCCCCATGACTTTATCGGGAAATCCGCGCTGCAGGCGATTAAAGCCAAGGGCATCACCCGCAAGCAGGTGGGCTTGGTGGTTGATGGCGCGCCGCTGAAAGGCCCGAACACCAATTTCTGGACGCTTGAGCATTCATCAAAAGAGGTGGGCAAAGTGACATCAGCGGTTTATTCCCCAAGGCTTGAACAAAATATTGCCCTTGCCATGGTCGATGTGAATTCAGCCGAGATCGGCACAGAATTGGCCGTGATCACCTCCACCGGTGAGCGGCAAGGCGTGATTGTTGAAAAGCCTTTTTATGATCCTAAAAAGCAAATCACCAAAGCCTAAAGCCATTAAGGTATAAACCAGTTCGCCTTTAGGAGATTGCGATCACCCCGCCCATGCCCGCGGCGTGGTGTTCCAGCATATGGCAATGAAACAGCCATAGCCCGGGGTTATCCGCGATGAAAATCAAATCCGCCTTTTCCCCCGGCTCCATTAAATAAGTGTCGCGCAAGACCGGCTTGGGCGCGTCGCCAAATTCTTTGGACGCCACCCAAAAATGATGACCATGGAGATGCATGCCATGCTGCCAGCGGGAGTCATTCCAGACTTTCAACACCACGACATCGCCCAGCGAAAGCTCGGCCAAGGTTAAATCATAGCCGCCAACCTGACCGTTAAACGCCCATAACTTGCCTTCATTCTGCGCCAGATCACGCAAGCCGCGTTCCTCGCCCTCAAAGACCGCCGATGATAAATTGCCCATGGCGCCGCCCTGCATATGGATATCTATGACTTTCGCCGCATCAAGGGCCGGCATGGAATACCAAGGCTCTGCCATGGTGGGTTTCAATGGGGGGACGGTTTGATTGCTCTCAGCCATGAAATAGGCGGCATCGATGGGCTGACTTGTGCTGACCTCAATCAATTGATCAAGCCGAGACGCGTCTTGGATCAGCACGTCAACCCGCTGAGCCGGCGCAAGGGTGATGGTATCTTGCGCGAAAGGCGAACACGGCACCGCGTCTAAAGCGATGACTTGCACCGGCTGACGGTTGTTCAACTGAAAGGATAAAACCCGCGCGTTAGACGCGTTGATCAGGCGTAACCGCATCGTGCCCGCCCCAGGCCGCGCCATCGCAGGACGGCTTTGACCATTGATGGTCAGGTAATTGCCAAGCCTGCCGCCATGCGACCAATCGTGCAAACTGCCAAGGCTTTCGGTATCAATTTGATCACTTTGATCAAGCCGCCAATCATCGGCGACGATCACCACATCGCGCGGATTAAGGGCCTCCTCATCTTCCGTGACAATCAACGCCCCATAGAGGCCGCGCGCCACTTGCTCCCACGCCATGTTATGGGCGTGATACCAAAACGTGCCAGCGTCCAGAACCGGGAAACGATAGGTGAAACTTTCGCCCGGCTCTACCGCCGCTTGGGTGAGGTCAGGGACGCCATCCATCGCGTTGATGTTCCGGATGCCATGCCAATGCAGCGTCGTCGGTTGATCCAAATGATTGGTGAAGATCACCTCGAGCATCTCGCCTTTCTTGGCGGTGATCATCGGCCCCGGGCATTCCCCATTATAGAGCCATAAATCCGTAGGTGAGCCATCCTTAGCGAATTGATGGGATGACGGCTTGGCGTCAAGCGCATAGCGGCGGATGGCATGGCCATCAGCCCGCGCTTCATGGCCAGCAAAGGGCAAGGCCGTTAGGCTAAACACCGCGGATGCGGCGAGCGAAGATTCAATAAATTGGCGACGTGTGATCATGCTTTAGATATAAGAAGCCAAAGCAAAGATTCAATCGTCAAGACACGTTTTGAACTGATCCCTCAGGATGTTTTTTTGCACTTTGCCCATGGTGTTGCGCGGCAATTCATCAACGATGATCAACCGGCGGGGATGTTTGAACCGCGCCAATGAGGATTGAACATTGGCCATGATCGCGTCAAGGTCTGGGTCAACACTCGCCTCAACCGTGATGATGCCTATAACCGCTTCGCCAAAATCAGCATCAGGCACGCCGATCACCGCGCTTTCCACAACGCCATCTTGGTCATCAAGCACCAATTCAATTTCCTTGGGGTAGATGTTATAGCCGCCGGAAATGATCAGGTCTTTGTTCCTGCCAACAATCGAGACATAGCCGTCACCATCGACAAACCCGAGATCACCGGTGATGAAAAACCCATCCTCACGAAATTCAGCCTTTGTTTTTTCCGGCATATTCCAATAGCCCGAAAAGACGTTATCCCCTC
>CAJXME010000253.1 GCA_913056245.1 uncultured Alphaproteobacteria bacterium
AGTTTCTTCAGCAGGAGTTTCTTCAGCAGGAGTTTCTTCAGCAGGAGTTTCTTCAGCAGGAGCTTCTTCGACTGGTGCTTCTTCAGCAGGAGCTTCTTCGGCTGGGGCTTCTTCGGCTGGGGCTTCTTTCGCTGGAGCTTCAGCAGCGGCAGCTTCGGCGGCGGCGGCTTCGGCAGCCTCAGCGGCAGCAGCAGCGGCTTCCGCTTCGCGTTCTTGACGCTTCTTGCCTGGTGCGGATTTCTTTGGTTGTTCGCGAATCTCTGGCGCCGCGATCAAGCCAAGACCAGCCATCATTTTCGCCACACGATCGGTGGGCTTAGCGCCTTTGGACATCCAGTAGCTGGCGCGCTCACCATCAAGGGTCAGGCGTTCGGGATGATCTTTTGGAACCATAGGGTTGTAAGAACCGAGCCGCTCCACGAAACGGCCATCACGAGGTGAGGAGGCTTCCGCCACCACGATCCGGTAATAAGGCCGTTTTTTAGCGCCGCCACGGGCGAGTCTGATTTTAAGTGCCATCGGGTTTTCCTTTCACTGCACAGATAAAATATTAACGTTTCTTTTTCTTTCCGCCTCTCGGCATGCCCAAGCCGGGCAAGCCACCGGGGAATCCACCGCGGCCGCCAAGACCGCCACCAAGACCAGGCATACCACCGGGCATACCGCCGCCCATGCCTCCGCCCATGCCGGGCAAACCTGAAGAGGGCGATCCCCCATCGGTTGGCATACCGCCGCCACCACCGCCGCCGAGCATCTGCGCCAAAGCGGCAGGGTTGCCGCCGGTCATCTTGCCCATGCGTTTCATCATCTTGGCCATATCTTGATATTGTTTGACCAATTTATTGACGTCTTGCACCGAAGTGCCGGAGCCTTCGGCGATGCGCTTGCGGCGCGATGCGTTGAGCAGAGCCACCTGCACCCGTTCTCTTTTGGTCATCGATAGAATAATGGCTTCTTGGCGGCTAAAATGGCGATCATCAATGCCCGCGGCTTCGATTTGGCTTTTCAATTTGCCGATGCCGGGGAGCATACCGAGCAAGCCGCCCATGCCGCCCATTTTTTTCAACTGCCGCAACTGGCTGAGAAAGTCGTTCATATCGAACTGACCTTTGGCCATGCGTTTGGCCATGCGTTCGGCGTCTTCGGCTTCAATCGTTTCAGCGGCTTTTTCCACCAGCCCCACGATATCGCCCATGCCAAGGATACGCCCCGCCATGCGTTCGGCGTCAAATTCTTCCAGCGCGTCTTGCTTTTCACCAACCCCAAGGAATTTGATGGGGCAATTGGTCACCTGCCGCATCGACAGCGCCGCGCCACCACGCGCATCACCATCGGCGCGCGTTAAAATGATGCCTGTTAAACCAATCGCGTCATGGAAGGCTTGGGCGGTATGCACCGCGTCCTGACCCGTCATGGCATCAGCCACCAGCAAGGTTTCGATCGGCTTGGCCACCGCGCTGACATCACGGACTTCTGCCATCAAGCCTTCGTCAACCGTGGTGCGGCCAGCGGTATCGAGGATCAAGACATCGGAAGATTTTAACTTCGCGGCTTCAAGCGCGCGTTTCGTGATGCTTGCAGGCGTGTCGCCATCACGTTCGGGCAGAACATCAACCTCAGCCTCTTCCCCCAATATCCGCAATTGTTCGCGCGCCGCCGGGCGGGTGACGTCAAGCGAGGCCAGCATGACGGATTTTTTCTTCTTGGATTTGAGCAGGCGCGCCAATTTGCCGGTAGAGGTGGTTTTACCGCCGCCTTGCAAACCGACCATCAAAATGACGGCGGGCGGCGCTTGATTGAGGTTGAGCGTTTCCGCGTCACCCGTTGAGCCCAAAGTGTCGACCAGCGTGTCGTGAACGATCTTAACGACCATCTGACCCGGTTTGACCGATTTCAGAACATCCTGACCAACGGCTTTGTCGCGCACTTTGCTGATGAAGGATTTGACCACGGGCAGGGCAACATCCGCCTCAAGCAAGGCCAGCCGCACTTCGCGCAGCGCCTTGTCGACATCGGCTTCCGACAGCGCACCGCGGCCACGGATGCTGTCAAAGACTTGCCCTAATTTGTCGCTCAACCCTTCAAACATGAAGCGGCAACCTCGTTATCCTGTTCTGGCAAAGCAGTTTTGCGCCTGTGCATGAAACTCATGGACAGACGGAACCCGCGAGGGTCTGGCTTCTGAATTGCCGTTGATGGGTCGTGAATGCGCTTTTCTGATCAAAAAGTCAAGCCTTTTGCCCTTTGGCTCATCGCAAGACAAAACACCGCCAATGATAAAAAGGATTAACCCCGCGATTGCGCGTCAAGCCCCGCCAGCGCGCGGCCAAAATCCACCGCATCAAAAGCGTCGAGATCATCCTTGCCCTCGCCAACCCCCACCGCATGGATCGGCAAGCCAAATTCTTGCGCCAGCGCCACCACGACACCGCCGCGCGCGCTGCCGTCCAATTTGGTGACGATCATGCCCGTCAATCCAGCGGTTTCCTTAAAAGCGGATACTTGCGAGAGGGCGTTCTGTCCCACCGTGCCGTCCAGCACGATCACCCGATCATGGGGCGCGGCGTCATCTTTTTTGCCAATGACGCGGCAGATTTTCGCCAATTCATCCATCAATTCGGTTTTGGCTTGCAAGCGGCCCGCGGTATCGACGATCAGCACATCCGCGCCTTCATTGATGGCTTGCTCATAGGCTTGATAGGCCACCGCCGCGGCGTCACTGCCCTGCTCACCGGCGATCACCGTGGTGCCGGTGCGCTCGCCCCAAATCTTCAACTGCTCGACCGCCGCGGCGCGGAAGGTATCCGCCGCCGCCATGGTGACTTTCAGCCCCGCTTGATGCCATTGCTCCGCCAATTTCCCAGCGGTGGTGGTTTTGCCCGACCCATTGACGCCAACCATCAAAACCACATGAGGTTTATGCTGAGGGTTAATGGTCAGCGGTTTGGCCACCGGCGTCAGGATTGAGGCAACTTCATCGGCGA
>CAJXME010000254.1 GCA_913056245.1 uncultured Alphaproteobacteria bacterium
CGGCTTGCGGCGCGATTGGGGTGATCTCTTTCAGCAAGTCATCAATAGCCTTGCGGTTGCTTTCGGCATTTAAGAACGTCACCAGATCATTGGCCATGCTGGTGCCGATTTGATCGATTTCCGTCAATTCCGCCCAAGCGGGATGCTCTCGGTCAGCGGCGTGTTCCGCGGCTTTTAGCAAGGCTTCCATCGATCCGTAATGCCGCGCCAATAATTTCGCGGTGGCTTGGCCAATTTGCCGGATGCCAAGCCCGTAGATGGCGCGGTCAAGGTCAATGTCTCGCCGCGCGTTAATGGCGTTGATGAGGTTCTGCGCCGAGACGTCGCCCCAGCCTTCACGCGCCATCAGCATATCCTTTTCTTGGCTTAACGCGAAAATATCGGCAGGCGCGTGGATGATGCCATCGCTGAACAAGTCTTGAACAAGGGTGCTGCCAAGGCCGTCGATATCAAACGCATCACGGGAGACGAAATGCTTGAGCCGTTCAACCGCTTGGGCGGAACAAGACAGCGCGCCGGTGCATCGGCGAACGGCCTCACCTTCAGGGCGGACAGCTGGACTGCCGCAGATGGGGCAGGTGTCTGGAAAACGAAAGGCCTTGGTGTTGTGGCGTTTTTCCATCACCACGTCCAGCACTTGAGGGATCACGTCACCGGCGCGTTGAATGCGAACGAAATCACCGATCTCAATGCCTTTTTCCAGAATATAATCTTCGTTATGAAGCGTGGCGTTTGACACCACCACACCGCCCACGGTCACGGGCTTTAACCGCGCCACGGGGGTAAGCGCGCCGGTGCGCCCCACTTGAATATCGATATCCAGCAATTGGGTCTCGGCTTTTTCGGCGGGGAATTTATGGGCGATGGCCCAACGTGGCGATCGGCTGACTTGCCCAAGGCGTTTTTGATAATCATGGCGGTCAATTTTATAGACCACCCCGTCGATATCGTAATCCAGCCCCGCGCGAGCTTCGCTAATGGTGCTATGTTGAGCAAGGGCAGATTGCATATCCTCGGCGGTGATGCTCATGGGATTGACCACAAACCCCCAATGCCTGAGGCGATCGAGAAAACCGCTATGGGTTTCCGCCACGGGTTCGGATATCTCCCCCGCCGCATAAGCAAAAAACTTAAGCGCGCGGCTGGCGGTTATGCTGGCATCTTTTTGGCGCAGAGAACCGGCGGCGGCGTTGCGTGGATTGGCAAAGGTCTTCCCCCCTGAAGCCGCTTGGCTTTCATTAAGGGCGAGGAAATCGCTTCTGGTCATGTAAATCTCGCCGCGAATATCAATGCGGCTGGGGAAGGGCGCGTTCAACTTACTCGGCACGTCATTGATGGTTCGAACATTGGCGGTCACCACCTCGCCTTCAGCGCCATCGCCACGGGTCACGGCTTCGGTGAAGACGCCATCGATGTACGTCAAATTGATCGACAAGCCATCGATTTTAGGCTCAACGGAATAGGCGAGCGGCGCGGCGTCATCAAGGCTAAGAAACCGCCGCACGCGGCTATCGAAGTCCCGCGCATCATCCTCGTTAAACGCATTGCCGAGCGAGAGCATCGGCACGCTATGACGGCCTTTCGCAAAGCCTGCCTTGGGCGCTGCCCCCACTTGTTTGGAGGGGCTGTTGGGCAGGACGAGATGGGGGAAAGCCTCTTCCAAAGCGGTGTTCCGCCGCATCAGGGCATCAAAATCCGCATCGGAAATCTCTGGGTCATCATCGGCGTGATAACGCTGGTTGTGATGGGCGATCTCCTCAGCCAATTTGGCCAATTCCGCCGCGGCTTCCAGATCAGTCATGGTGTTCGGATCAGGGCGGGTCATCATCATGCCTCGATCAAGCGTTTGGCGGCGGCACGGGCTTCAGGCGTGATGGTGGCGCCAGAAAGCATGCGGCTAATTTCTTCCAATCGCGCCTCATCATCAAGCGGCAGCGCCGTGCTGTTCATGCCCTCATCGGTTTGGCTTTTGGCAATTTTGAAATGTTGCCGGCCTTGGGCGGCCACTTGCGGCGAATGGGTGATCACCAGGCTTTGTGTGTCTTGGCCAAGCCGCGCAAGACGATCGCCAACCGCCGCCGCAACAGCGCCGCCTACCCCGCTATCGACTTCATCAAAGATCAGCGTCATTGGCGCGGAGGTATCCGCCAGAACAACTTTCAAGGCTAAGAGAAACCGCGCCAATTCCCCTCCTGATGCGATGCGATCGATCGGGCCGGTTTTCATGCCAGGGTTGGTGTTGGCTTCAAACCGCACTTGATCAAGGCCATGGGCACCGCCTTTATCGTCATCCAAACGGGTGATCTGGGTGACAAATCGCGCTTGCTCTAATTTTAGGGGTGGCAATTCCGCCATGACTTTATCATCAAGTCGTTTGGCGGCGTTTTGGCGTTTTTCCGATAAGGCCTCGGCTTTGTCGCGATATGCCTTGGCGGCTTGATTTTCAGCGGCGGTCAGGCTTGCGATCCCCCCCGATTGATCGTCAAGGCTCGCCAAAGATGCGGCGAGGCGGCGGTGCAATTCTGGCAGATCATCAACGCTGACCTGATGCTTGCGTGCTTGCCCGCGCAAGGCGTGCAGGCGATCCTCAATGTTCAGCAATCGCCCGGGGTCACCCTCCAATTGATCAGAAGCGGCGGCGATGGCGTGACGCGCTTCATCCAATTCGGCTTCGACGCGGCCCAGAGCTTCGCTGAGAGGGGTGAGGATCGCTGAGGCCAGATCAATATTGCGGTCGATCATTTTGCCGGTTTTAGCAATGATTTTTGGTAAACTTGCTCAAGAACGCGTCTTCATATCAATTTCTGATATATCTAAAAGTTATAAGTTAAAAGTTATGTTATAACTTATAAGTTATAGAAATATTCTAGATTGAATTTAGATCAATACCACGTCTGATTTGGACCTTACTTCTTGAAGTAATCTGATGCTAGTCTCATAAAACTGTAGTGTTTTCAATATGAATTCAAC
>CAJXME010000255.1 GCA_913056245.1 uncultured Alphaproteobacteria bacterium
CACCATCGACAGAGCCAAAATTCCCCTGCCCATCCACCAAAGTGACGCGCATGGAAAAATCTTGCGCCATCCGCACCATGGATTCATAAATCGCGCTATCGCCGTGAGGGTGATAATTACCCATCACATCCCCCACCACGCGGGCTGATTTGCGATAGGCTTTCGACCAGTCGTATCCGCCTTCCATCATGGCGTAAAGAATGCGGCGATGCACCGGCTTCAACCCATCACGAACGTCAGGCAAAGCGCGCGAGACAATAACGCTCATGGCGTAGTCGAGATAGGATTTCCGCATCTCAGCGGTGATCGAAATTCCCGTTTCACCAGAAGGCTGATCTGGTGGCATTTGTTCCGGTGGTGTTTGGTCGGACAAGGGCGACGCTCCGCTATAAATATATAGTATATTTTATATCAAAATTTCTTCATAAACACCACATCTTGTTGTCATAAAAATGAAAAAACCGGCTCAAACACAAGCCGGTTCTCTCTCTCTAAAAGATGCGGTGAAAATGGTCCTTAGAAGGGAATATCATCATCGACCGCACCGCTCATGGGTGGTGCTGATGGGGCTGAAGAGGATGGCATAGACGACATGCCATCGCCGCCCGATGACCCCAATTGATCATTGCGGCCACCCAATAGAGTCAATTCGCCGCGATACCGCGCCAAGACCACTTCGGTGGTGTAGCGATCTTGCCCCTGCTGATCCTGCCATTTGCGGGTTTGGATTTGACCTTCGAGATAGACGGATGAGCCTTTGCGCAAATATTGTTCCGCGATCCGCCCCAGATTCTCATTGAAAATCACCACCCGATGCCATTCGGTGCGATCCCGTTGTTCGCCTGTATTGCGGTCTTTCCAACGCTCTGACGTGGCGAGGGAAAACTTGACGATCTTATTGCCATCATTGAGGCTAACGACTTCAGGGTCTTGCCCTAAATTGCCCACCAGAATGACTTTATTGACGCTTCCGGCCATGATCCGGTCTCCTTATCTTTGATTATCCTATAGCATAATCATGCAATCCTGATCCGGCAATTGACTTATGACGAAAAAAGCCAAAATTTATGGATGTCTCCATCATATTTTTGATGGGAATTGCCCCCCATTCTGATCTATAGTGCCGCCATGTCTTCATCCCCTTCAAAATCCAGAATTGACACCCCGGCTCAGGCGAGTCGCGCCATCCAAGTGCGTGGCGCGCGTGAACATAATCTGGGGAATATCAATGTCGATATCCCCCGCGATTCGTTTGTGGTGATCACCGGATTGTCGGGGTCAGGTAAATCCAGCCTTGCCTTTGATACGATCTACGCTGAAGGCCAGCGCCGTTATGTGGAATCGCTTTCAGCCTATGCACGGCAATTCTTGGAAATGATGCAAAAGCCTGATGTCGATTTGATCGAAGGCTTATCCCCCGCCATTTCCATTGAGCAAAAAACAACGTCACGCAACCCACGCTCGACGGTTGGAACGGTGACAGAGATTTACGACTATATGCGGCTTTTATGGGCGCGAGTCGGCATCCCCTATTCTCCCGCCACAGGCCTGCCCATCCGCAGCCAAACCGTTAGCCAAATGGTGGACAGCATGATGGCGCTGGATGATGGCACGCGCCTCTATCTTCTGGCGCCGATTATCCGCGGGCGTAAAGGCGAATACCGCAAAGAATTGATGACCTTGCAAGCGCGAGGTTTTCAGCGCGTCAAAATTGACGGCACGCTCTATGACATGGATGACCTGCCCAGCCTTGATAAGAAGAAAAAGCATGACATCGAAGTTGTGGTCGACCGCATCGTCATTCGCCATGACGATGATGAATTGATCACCCGATTGGCGGATTCCACGGAAACGGCGTTGAAACTCACCGATGGTCTGGCGATTGCAGAAGAAGCCGATGGCGGCAAACAGCATATCTATTCGGCACGATTTGCTTGCCCTGAATCAGGCTTTACGATTGATGAAATCGAACCCCGCTTGTTTTCCTTCAACAATCCTTTTGGCGCTTGTCCGTCTTGCGATGGCCTTGGCAAGTCGAGTCACTTTGATCGTCAATTGGTGGTGCCAAACACAGCCAAAACCTTGCGTGATGGCGCGATTGCCCCTTGGGCGTCAAGCACCGCAAAATATTACATCCAAACCTTGGAATCCCTTGGCCGTCACTATGGGTTTAACCTGAACACCGCTTTTGAAGATTTGAAGCCTGAGCATCAAGACGCCATTTTATTGGGGTCAGAAGGCGAGCCGATCGTGATGGAATATGACGATGGCTTGCGATCTTACCGCACCAAGAAACCGTTTGAAGGGGTAATCCCTAATCTTGAACGGCGGATGCGTGAAACGGATTCGTCTTGGATCAGGGAAGAATTGGGCAAATTCCAAGCCGATCACCCTTGCTATGCTTGCGGCGGCAAACGCCTTAAGCCGGAAGCCTTGGCGGTTAAAATCGCAGGGCATGATATTGCCGATATTTCTACCTTGTCGATTGGTGAGGCGGAAAACTGGTTCGCGCAAGTGGGCGAGTCCTTAACCGACCAAGAAAACACCATCGCCAGCCGCATTTTGAAAGAAATCAACGAACGCCTGATGTTCTTATCGAATGTTGGGCTGAATTACCTTTCATTGGGCCGATCATCAGGCACGCTTTCAGGCGGCGAAAGCCAACGCATCCGATTGGCGTCACAGATCGGGTCTGGCCTGACGGGGGTTCTGTATGTATTGGACGAGCCGTCGATTGGCTTGCATCAGCGCGACAATGATCGCTTGCTGAAAACCTTAAAGCGGTTGCGCGACCTTGGAAACACTGTCTTGGTGGTGGAGCATGACGAAGAAGCCATCCTCGAAGCCGATCATGTGATTGATATGGGGCCAGGCGCTGGTGTTCATGGCGGCAAGGTCGTGGCTGAAGGCGTGCCATCGGATGTGATTGGCAATCCAAACTCCATGACGGGGCAATATTTATCTGGG
>CAJXME010000256.1 GCA_913056245.1 uncultured Alphaproteobacteria bacterium
AAGGAGCGTTTGCTCTCAAACTGTCCAAAAACCGACATGACGACCAAAAAGGAATAAATACCCCCTAGCCAAATCGTATTTTTATGGTACGCTTTTAATAATTATACAAAGATAGGGGAGGATTTATCCTTGTTTAAGCGTAACAATCCTGTATTCGAGCAGCTGTCACCAGCTGATCGTCAATTATATATGGAGATGGTCAAGAAAGGCGCCACGCGGCGTGAATTCATGGGCTATCTCATGGCGGCTGGCGCAACCGCGGCAGCATCTGGCACGATGTTCTCAAGCATTTCCGATGCTTGGGCAGCAACTCCGAAACGCGGGGGTCGCGTGGTTTTCGCAGGGGATCAGCATGGTCCGAACGATACCCTTGATCCGGCTCTCTTTACTTCAGCGGTGGACTATTTCCGTGGCCGTATGTATTACGGATCGCTCACCCGCTTGACCAAGAATTTGGGGTATGAGCCAGAATTGGCCGAAGAAGTCTTGTCGAATGACTCCGCCACTGAATGGACGTTCAAAATCCGTAAAGGTGTTGAATTCCACGATGGCAAAACCTTAACCGCCGATGACGTGATTTACACGATGAACCGTCACATGGGCGCGGATTCCATTTCCAACGCTTCATCATTGGTGGCGATGGTTAAAGAATGGAAGAAGGTCAATGACTATGAAGTGAAGGCGATTTTGTCTTCGCCAAACGCGGATTTGCCAATCGCTTTGGGCACGTTCCACTTCAAGATTTTGCAAGAAGGCACCAAAGATTTCTCAACCGCGGTTGGGACTGGCCCTTATAAGGTCAAAGAATTTAAGCCTGGTGTTCGCACCGTTGGTGAGCGCTTTGGCAATTACTGGGGTGAGGGCGGCTATCTTGATGAGATTGAGCATTTCGGCATCGGTGATCCGGTGGCGCGTCTCAACGCCTTCCTTGCGGGTGACGTCGACGCCATGGTGAACTTGCCGCCTAAGGCCATTTCGCAGGTTGAAGCGGCCGCCGGCAAAGAAGTCTGGTCGCTTGAATCCGCCGCTTACATCAATATCGCTTGCCGTAAAGATATGGATTTGTCCGGCAATCATGATCTGATCATGGCGATGAAATATCTGATGGATCGTCAGCGTTTGGTGAAGGGCGTCTATAAAGGCCAAGCCTCATTGGGGAATGACCACCCGATTGGTCCCGCCTATTTTGACCATAGCCCAGACATCCCTCAGCGTCCGCTTGATCCTGAAAAGGCCAAGTATCACTTCGAGAAGTCCGGCATCGGCAACACAACTGTTCCGATCACCGCGGCTGAAGTGGCGCCAGGGGCGATTGACCAATGTCTGTTCTTGCAGCGTGAAGCGTCTAAGATCGGCCTCAATATCGACGTTCAGAAAGTGACCACCGATGGTTACTGGGGCGCGGTATGGCTGAAAGCGCCAATGTGCGTGGTGTCTTGGAACATGCGTCCAACGGCGAACATCATGATGACGCTGGCCTTTAAGTCAGACGCGGCGTGGAACGAAACCTACCACCAAGACCCTGAATTCGATAAGATTCTGGTCGAGGTTCGTGGCGTGACCGACGCGGCTAAGCGTAAGGAAATGTACCACGTCCTGCAGGAGAAGATTCACAACGATAACGGCAGCATCATTCCGCTTTACCGGAATTATGTTGACGCGGTGTCTTCAAACATCAAGGGGCTTACCCATGTGCCGCTGAACAACTTCGGTGGTGCGGAAGCGCCAGTGACGCTGTGGCGTGACGACGCTTAATCGCAACAACAAGACAGGCTCTGCCCTTTGGCAGGGCCTGTTTTTCTCTAAGGCATCATCATCATGACCTCACTGATTCTGAAACGACTTGGCATTGGTCTGATCACTGTTTTGGCCGTGTCGCTCATTATCTTTTTTGGCACGAAAATTCTTCCCGGCGATGCGGCGCAAATCCGTCTTGGGCAATCCGCGACGCCTGAAAATGTGGCCGCGTTCCGCGCCCGTCTTGGCTTGGATAAGCCCTATATTGTTCAATATCTTGTTTGGTTAAAAAATTTCTTAAGTGGTGATCTCGGCGCCTCCTTGGCGAGTGACGTGCCGATCACGGATTTGATCAGAGACCGCTATCAAAACACAGTTTTTGTTTCGGTCTTGACGGCGGCGATTGGCGTGCCGATTTCCTTAGGGCTTGGGATCATGGCGGCGATGTATCCCGGCACGCTTTATGACCGTTTCCTGACCTTGATTTCGGTCTCTTTGGTGGCGGCGCCTGAGTTTTTCACCGCGACATTGCTGGTGCTGTTTTTTGTTTTTGTGTTGGATATCGGCAACGCGATTGTGGTGGGGTCGACCGATGGCAAGGGGCTGTTTGAATTGATCGCCCATTTTGCTCTGCCGATCACCACGTTATGCTTTGTCATCGCCTCGCAATTGATCCGCATGAGCCGGGCAGCGGTGCTTAATGTGATGAGTTCGCCTTATATTGAAATGGCGATCTTAAAAGGTGTGTCGCGCAAACGGATTATCTTTCGTCACGCGCTGTTGAACGCCATTGGTCCTATTGTGAATGTGGTGGCGCTTAATCTCGCTTATCTGGTGACTGGCGTGATCGTGGTTGAGGTGTATTTTGGCTATAACGGGCTGGCCACCTTGATTGTTCAAGGCGTGCAAACCCGGGATTATGTTTTGATCCAAGGCCTTGGGATGATCTTCTGCTTGACCTATGTCATCCTGATGCTGATCGCCGATATCGCCGCTTACGCATCCAATGCACGGTTGAGGCATCCGAAATGAGAACGTCGAAAAAAACCGAACATTACGTCGCGCCGTTTGAAGGCGATGTCAGTTTTGATGAATTGCCGGATTCCGAACCGATTGGCCGCTTTCGATTTTCATGGTCAGGTTGGATTGGTGTCACGGTGGTATCCTTCTGGGTGTTTATCGCGATCTTTGGTCCGATGATTGCGCCGCTTGGCGAAAATGATTTG
>CAJXME010000257.1 GCA_913056245.1 uncultured Alphaproteobacteria bacterium
TCTCTATATTTTCATCAATATTTATGGCCATGAATTGTTTGACCGCGATGGCACCAATTTGCTTTTGACCATGCCGGTGCCGATGACCACAGCGGCGCTGGGGGGGACGGTTGATGTGCCTAATCTTGATGGCAAACGCGCCCGGATCACCATTCAACCGGGGACGCAATCAGGGCATCGCTTGCGCTTAAAAGGCAAAGGGATGCCGGGCTTGCAAGGCCGCGCCCGCGGTGACCTCTATGTTGATATTCATGTCGAAACGCCGGTTAATCTGACCAAGAAGCAAAAAGAATTGCTCGAAGAGTTTTCGTCTGATTCGAAAAAGCAGAATCCTGAAACCACGTCTTTCATGAATCGCATCCGCAATATGTTTGGCGAAGAATAATTCCCTTTCCCCACGCCATCTATTGGCAGGCTTAAGGCAATTGATTATGCTGGCGGCTATAAGGGAGTTTTACCATGTCTAATGCCGCATCATCACCTGTTCGTCTTGCTTTGCCCGGCGCCTCTGGCCGCATGGGGCGGATGATCACGAAAGCCGTGGCCGATGATGATCGCGCCGTGATTGTGAGCGCGACGGATCGCCCCGGGATTGAAACCATCGGCCAAGACATTGGCACTCTCAACGGATTGGGCGAAAGCGGCGTCACCATAGCTGATCATGCCGAAGCGTTATTTATGGGCAACCCTCAAGCGGTGATTGATTTCACCAGCCCGCAAGTGAGCGCCGATCACGCGCGGCTTTGCGCTGAGCGCGGTGTGCCGATTGTCGTTGGCACCACGGGGTTGGGCGATGATCATATTGAGGCCTTGCACGAGGCGGCGCAGAAAACCGCTGTCGTCTGGTGTGCCAATACCTCTGTCGGGGTCACGATGCTTGGGCAATTGGTTGAAGACGCGGTGCGCGCCTTAGGCGAAGGCTGGGATATTGAAATTGTCGAAGCGCATCACAAGCATAAGGTGGATGCCCCTTCAGGGACGGCTTTGGCGCTCGGTGAAGCGGCGGCGCGTGGTCGCGGCGTGGCGCTGAACGATGTCGCGGATCGCGGCCGTGATGGGATCACCGGTGAGCGTCAAGACGGCGCGATTGGCTTTGCCGTTATGCGCGGCGGCGATGTTGTGGGCGAGCATAGCGTGATTTTCTATGGCCAATCGGAGCGGGTGGAAATCACCCATCGGGCGATGGATCGCATGGTCTTTGCGCGCGGCGCGGTGCGCGCTGGCCTGTGGGCGGCGGCGGCAAAGCCGGGGCTTTATTCCATGAAAGATGTGCTGTCTTAACCCTAACGTTGCGCGTTTTTGATCATCGCGTTGACGGCGGGGAGCAATTCGCGTTTTTCCGCGGCGTGAAGAAAATCCCCAATTTCAGCCGATTGCCCATGGCTTGAGACAATCAGTTTTTGCTGGTGATGGATATCATCATCAGGGTTTGCGGATGGCTCTAATTTGGCTTGCAGCCAAGGCGCGGGCAATTCATCCACCGTCGTAGCGCCGGTTTCGCTCACCCGTTCGATGCGGAAGGTTTCTTTGGTGGCGAGCAGATGTTCGCGTTTTTTGGCGCTCCGATAATTCAATTTGAAGACCAGATAAAGAACGCCAATCTCCGCGCCCATGAAACCGATCACCGGCCAAGCGCCGATCAGAAAAAACCCAAGCCCCATGGTCAGCATCAGCCCTGCCAGCACGCCCATGAAAATCTTAAACCCTTTCGGGCTAAGACTTCGATGCGGCCAGAGGTCAATCCTTGGGGGGCCAGCGTTCAAGTGATCCGTGTCGATTGGTGGCGTTTCTTTCGTCATGATGATAAAATGTGCCAGCAACGGGGCATCGTCAAGGTTCAAGCCCATATAAGGACATATTGACGCGAATCGACTAAGATAATTCCACCAAGACCTCTCTTGAACCAATCGCAAGGACAATTCATTCCATGGCGGCAAAACGCGAAAAACCATCCCCTAAAATGAAGCAAACGGATATTGATGCTGCCTTTGAAAAATTAGCCGCCATCATGCCGGAACCGAAAACCGAATTGAATTTTGTCAATCCTTACACCTTGCTGGTGGCGGTGGCGCTATCGGCGCAAGCCACCGATGTCAGCGTCAATAAGGCGACGGCGGCTTTGTTTCAAAAAGTCACGACGCCGGAAGCGATGCTCGCGCTGGGGGTTGATGCGCTGAAAGACCATATCAAAACCATCGGCCTTTATAACACCAAAGCCAAGAACGTCATCGCCATGGCGGAAATCTTGATCCGTGACCATGGCGGCGTGGTGCCAGAAGATCGCGATTTGCTTGAACAATTGCCCGGCGTGGGGCGAAAGACCGCTAATGTTGTGCTGAACGAAGCCTTTGGCCACCCCACCATCGCTGTCGACACCCATATTTTCCGTCTTGGCAATCGCACGGGCATGGCGGTGGGCGATACGCCGCTCAAGGTGGAAAAACTGCTCGAATTGCGCGTCCCCGATGCTTTTAAGAAACAAGCGCATCATTGGCTGATCTTGCATGGCCGTTACACCTGCGTGGCGCGCAAGCCAAAATGCGGCAATTGCGTGATCCATGATCACTGCATGTATAAAAACAAGACCAAAATTGATTAACTGTCGGCGGTGATTAAGGCGCGGTTATGCGCCCCTAAATCAATCGCGCATTGCTTGGCGTCATAAACCCCGCCTCTTTTGCGATGGCGGCCATGGGTTGAGGTGATGATCCCCGGCGCAATCGTCGCCGAAGGCATGCTAACAAAATCAATCACGCAAGTGGGAAGACGGTATTGATAAATTTCAATCGCGCCATCGCGGCGGATGTATTCAGGCGCGCCAAAACGTTGGATCAAGACGGTAAAACTTTCACCGATCAAGGTCGCAGGTTCGACTTCTGGCGGCGGTGGTGGGGCGGTGGGCGTTTCTGGAACAATAGGCTCAACAGATTCGGGCGGCTCCGTCAGGCTCGCCACGGTT
>CAJXME010000258.1 GCA_913056245.1 uncultured Alphaproteobacteria bacterium
TGCAAACAAAACCAAGCCCCAATTGATGTTGCGCTTCAGTGTAAGCCAAATGCGCGCCCCAATGGACAAAGCCTTTTTCAATTCTTAGGGCATTGAGCGCGTCGCCGCCGATCAGACGAAGATCAAAATCTGCCCCCGCTTCAAACAACACTTCAAAGACATATTCAGCAAAATCTGGCGTGATGAAGACCTCCCACCCTATTTCGCCGGTATAGGATAGCCGCTGGGCAAAGACCGGCGCGTGGCCAATGTAAAAATGCTGCAGGCTATAAGGAGGGAAATTGGCATCCGACAAATCGATTGTTGCGACGGCGCTGAGCAGATCGCGCGACTTCGGCCCTGCAACCCCAAGGACAGCATAAGACGCGGTCGCATCACGCAAGAGAACATCTTCGCCTTCTTGAAGATGGCGCTCCATATGATCGCGGTCACGGCGGGTATGAGAAATCGCGCTCATCAGCATAAAACTGGTGGCGCTGTGGCGAGCGATGGTCACGTCGCTTTCAATGCCGCCGCGCTCATTCAACATCAGGCTATAGGCGACGCCACCGATGGGCATGGCCATATCATTGGTGCAAAGACGTTGCAGAAAGGCTTCAGCGTCACGGCCTTCGACCATCAATTTGCCCAGCATGGAATAATCAATCATCGCGACCGTCTCACGCGCGGCTTTCTGTTCGGCTTGGGCGTGATCAAACCAATTGGGGCGACCAAAAGAATAATCATGCACCGGCTCAACGCCCTGAGGCGCAAACCAGATGGGACGCTCCCAGCCTTGGTTTTCGCCATAGACCGCGCCTTTGGCTTTCAGCGCATGATAGAATGGGGTTCGGCGGAGGCCGCGCGCCGTCTCACGTTGCCGCCCCGGCCAATGCATGGCATAGGTCAGCACCAAGGTTTCGGGGCAGCGTTCTTGCAGATAGGGGTCTTGGGCTTGGAATTCTTCGATGCGCGCGGGGTCCATTTCCGATAAATCCATCGTTGGATGCCCCGCCATGATCCATTCCGCCAAGGCTTTGCCCGCGCCAGAGCCGGATTGAATGCCTGTTGAGTTCACGCCAGCAAGGACAAAATACCCTTTCAGATTAGGCGCCTCGCCAAGAGTAAATCGCCCATCATGGGAATAGCTTTCAGGGCCATTAAAGAAGGTGCGGATGCCTGTTTCTTTAAGGATCGGCACGCGCTCCATAGCCAGTTCCAGCACCTCCATCACATCATCTTCAATAAAGGGCAGGCTATCAAATTCGAAATGGTCGGGTATCCCATCTCGCGCCCAAGGCTTGGCGTTGAAATGGGCAAAGCCAAAGAGCAATTTGCCCGCGTCTTCTTTCCAATAAGTGCCGTCGCAATAAGACCGTAAGACGGGCAGGTCAGAAGGCAGGTTCTCCATCGGCTCCGTCACCAGATAATAATGCTCACAAGCGTGAAGCGGGACGCCGACATTATTCTGCTGGCCAAGTTCACGCGCCCACATCCCGCCGCAATTGACGACAAATTCCGCGCTGATCTGGCCGTGTTCGGTTTCAACGCCAATCACCTTTCCACCGGCGGTCAGCACAGATAAAACCTTGGTGTTTTCATAGATGGATGCGCCGTGCTGTCGCGCGCCTTTGGCTAAGGCTTGCGTCAAGTCAGTGGGGTTCGCCGATCCATCGCTGGGCATATGGATGCCGCCCAAGACCCCATCGGCATTCATCAAAGGCCAGCGGTCAGCGATTTCCGAGGTCGAGATATAAGACGCTTCAACGCCAAAGAGTTTGGCAAAATCAGCCTTGCGCCGAAGTTCGGCCATGCGGTCTTCGTTGAGCGCGATAGAAATCGAACCGCTTTGCCGAAAGCCTGGGTTTTGACCGGTTTCGGCTTCGATCTCTTGTAAGAGTTCAACCCCATAACTGGCAAAAGCGGTGGTGGCATGGCTGCCTTGCAATTGACCAACCAATCCTGCGGCGTGCCATGTCGTCCCGCTGGTCAGACGCTTGCGTTCAAGCAAGACCACATCGCTCCAGCCGTTTTTCGCCAAGTTATATGCCACGGAACAGCCGTGAATGCCGCCGCCGATGATCACAACCTGCGCCTGTTGAGGAAGAGAAGAGGACATGAAAACCGTTCCTTAAAAACATGGATAAGGCTAAGCGAAGGATCAGCCAAAGAGAAGAATATCGCACAAAGGCAAGAGAGCATAGTCATGAGTTGTCATCATTATGATCAGGCTCACGACCATGCGCACCTTATGCGATGGCGATAAAAATTTGATCCTTGCGATGATTTATATGTTACGTTTGAGTTAGCGTTTAAGAAATATCTTGATTTTAAATGGTAGAATTTTGTGTTTGACCATCTGCTATCACCCCTTCAAGTTGGCCCTAAGACTATAAGAAATCGTGTCTTAGTGACTGCTCATGTTCCTGGTTTGGCTGAAGATGGGATACCAGGTAAGGCTTATGCAGCCTATCAGCAAGCTAAAGCTGCAGGTGGAGCGGGGTTACAAATAACTGGGGCAACCCCTGTCCATCAATCATCAGGACGAAACGGCAAAGCCATAACTAATATTGATGATCGGGTCATTGAAGGCTATCGGTTGGTTTCCGATGCTGTCCATCAAGAAGGTGGAATAATTTTAGCACAATTGGCACATTATGGGCCAACTTTGGGCGATGGTATTCCAGGAACCCCTGCGTGGGGCGTATCTGACCAAGCGGCAGAATTATACCGTAGTCAACCGCATGTGATGACTATTACTGACATCCAAGATTTAATATCAAGTTTTAGTGCTGCCGCAGGAAGAGTTAAAGCAGGTGGTATGGATGGAGTTGAGATTTTATCGGCTTTTGGTTTGTTATTAGCAACTTTTTTATCGCCACTTACAAATACGCGAAATGATAACTATGGAGGAAGTTTAGAAAATAGGTTGAGATTACCATTAGAAGTC